>DAIOWG010000001.1:0-37881 GCA_036758645.1 Dokdonella sp.
GAGCGCGAGGTAGGTGTACTTGCGCACGTACGCGATCAGGCCGCGCATCACCGCGCTGTTGAGGATGTTCTCGCCCTGCTTCCATTCCGGAAGCCGGCTGATGCACAGGTCCCAACTGTCCTTGAGCTGGATGTTGACGCCGCTGCCGGTCTCGCCGCGCGCGACCTTGTCGCTGGCCGAATAGGCGGCGACGAGCTCGGCGCAGACGCGCGCATCGAGCGCGTCCTCGTAGACTTCGACGAAGTCCTGCGTGCTCATCCGGCCTGACCCGCCTCGCGGTGGTAGGCGGTCACGCGCTCGACTTCGTTGCGCGAACCGAGGAAGACCGGCACGCGCTGGTGCAGCTCGGTCGGACGCACGTCGAGGATGCGCTCGAGCCCGGTGGTCGCTGCGCCCCCGGCCTGTTCGACGATCATCGCCATCGGATTCGCCTCGTACATCAGGCGCAGCTTGCCGGGCTTGGAAGGGTCCTTGAGGTCGCGTGGATAGATGAAGATGCCGCCGCGCGTCAGGATGCGGTGCACGTCGGCGACCATCGACGCGACCCAGCGCATGTTGAAGTCGCGCCCGCGCGGGCCGGTACGGCCAGCCAGCAGCTCCTCGATGTAGCGCTTCATCGGCGGCTGCCAGTGGCGGATGTTGGACATGTTGATCGCGAACTCGGAGGTGTCTTCCGGGATGCACAGGTTCGAACCGGTCAGGACGAAGCTGCCCTGCTCGCGGTCGAGCGTGAACATGTGCACGCCATCCCCGAGCGTCAGCACGAGGATCGTGCTCGAGCCGTAGACGGCGTAGCCGGCCGCGACCTGGCGCGAGCCAGGCTGCAGGAATGCCTGCTCGTCGGGGTCGCGCACGCCCTCGGGGCAGCGCAGTACCGAGAAGATGGTGCCGACCGAGATGTTCACGTCGATGTTGGACGAACCATCGAGCGGGTCGAACACGAGCAGGTATTCGCCCTTCGGATAGCGATGCGGGATCGGATGCGGATCGTCCATTTCCTCGGACGCGAGCGCGGCGAGGTGCCCGCCCCATTCATTCGCCTCGAGCAGGATCTCGTTCGACAGCACGTCGAGCTTCTTCTGCGTCTCCCCCTGCACGTTCTCGGTGCCGGCGCTGCCGAGCACGCCGCCGAGCGCGCCCTTGCCGACCGCGATCGAGATGCGCTTGCACGCGCGCGCGACGACCTCGATCAGCAGGCGCAGGTCGCCGTTGATGTGCGCCTTGTCGCGCTGCTCCTCGATCAGGAAGCGCGACAGGGAAACCGGTCTATCGGGCAACGGGGACATCTGCGCTCCGCGGCGGCATCGGAAACCGCCATTGTGGTGCGGATCGCGCGCGCGGACCAGTCCGGGGCGCCCGTGCCGCGGGCGCGCTGCCTCGTCGGGCGGTGATGCGGGCGCGCCGGCACGTCGACGGCCGCATCGGCGCGACCGGCATGCCCGCGACGCGAATGCGAAGCCGCGCAAACCGCAGGATCGTGACAGCGCGCGCCCTGCGCGCTGCGTACCGTGACTCGTCGGCGTGCAGCGGCGCGCCGGCAACACCTGCGGCGCGCTGCCGCGCATCCAGAATCGAGGAATTCCGTGAACCCCTTCCTGCTTCCTGCGTTCGTCCTCTCGATCGGCATCTCCGTGGCGGCGGCCGCCGCGCCCGTCCCCGCGCCCGAACTCGCCGCCGCCCAGCTGCGCGCGATCAACCATCGCTTCGTCGAGGCCAGCATCCACCCCGACAACGCCTACATGGAGGCGCTCGCCGGCGAGGACTTCCTCGCGCTCGCGAGCAGCGGCGCCTGGCACGGGCGTACCGAGTTCCTAGCCGGCATGCGCGAACCCGCGCGCTACGAGGGCGCGTCCTATTCCGACATCCAGGTGCGGCTTTACGGGCCGGTGGCGATCGTCCAGGGCGTGTTCGAGGCGCAGCGTGCAGGGTCGCACCCCGCGCGCGTGCGCTATACCGACGTGTACGTCTGGAGCGGCGAGTCCTGGCAGCTGCAGGGCGGCGCCAACACGCGCCTCAAGGACGGCACGCCGGTGCGGATGCAGACCGCCGCGGTTCCCGATTTCGCGCCGTGGCAGGGCGAGGATCCACAAGGCGACGACGATGCGGTCCTGCGCGCGCTCAACGCGAACTACGTGAACGCGTTCCGCGAAGCCGACGTCGCCTGGTACGACGCGCATCTCGCGCCCGACTACAACGTCGTCTACGGCGATGGTTCCTTCCATGACCGCGCGGGCGCGCTCGCGGATTTCGCGAAGCCGGTGTTCGCCGAGCAGATGCAAGCCTTCCCGGTCGACAACGTGCGCATCCGCCGCTTCGGCGAGGTCGCGCTCATTTCGGCCGAGAACGCGTACGTGCGCAAGGACGGCCGCAAGGGCGAGAACCGCTACACCGACATCTGGCTCAAGCAGGACGGCCGCTGGCGCTGCATCCAGGCGCACATCACCGTGCACAAGGCGCCGGCTGCGTAGACGGCCCCGATCACGCGAGCAGCCCGTGCAGCCGGCCGAGGTCGCCGCCGCCGTTCCTGCGGATCTCGGTCGGCGTCGTCCCGAACAACGCGCGGAAGCGCGCACTGAAATGGCTGTGGCTCGAGAACCCGAGGTCGCTCGCGATCGTCGCGAGGTCCGCCTCGGACGCGAGCAGCCGGCGCAGCGCGAGAGCGAGTCGCAGGCGAAGGAGGTACTGATGGATGGACGTCCCGGTCGATTCGCGGAACACGCGCGCGAGGTGGTAGGGCGAGGTGCACGCGAGTTCGGCCAGCAGGTGCAGCGACCACTTGCGGTCGGGCGATATCGCGACCGCTTCCTTCACGCGCTCGATCTGTCGCTGTCGGGCCGCGCCGCGCGGGGTGCCGCGCCGGCGCGCGCAAGCCGCGTCCGACGACTGCAGCACGAGGTCGAACAGGCGCATGCCGAACTCTTCCGCGCCGAGCGCGTCCACCTGGTGCAGGGCGAGCCGACGCCAGAACAGGTGCCTCGCGAGCATCACGGACGGCGGCAGCAGCATGCGCAAGCCGAGCAGCGAGCGCGCGACGCCGCGCCGCGCGTGGCGGCTCGGCAGGCCGGCTTCGAGCGCCTCGGCGGACAAGCGCAGCGTGAGCGCATGGTCGCCGATCGCAGCCGGGAAACTGATCCGGTACGGCGCGTTTGCCGGAACGAGCACCGCATGGTTCGCGGTCACCACGCGGCGCCGGTTCGGGCTGTCATGCAATGCGAACACGCCTGAGGTCGGCAGCACCAGCAGGAACTGGTCCTCGTGTTCGACCGGGCCGATCGCATCGTTCGCAGGGCGCACGGTGAGATCGCCGATGCGCACGAGCGGACCTTCAAGGAACGTGTGTCGAGTGGTCCTGGGTACGGCAGGCATCGCGATTCCTCGGGAGCCACGCGCCGCAGGCATGTTCGCACGTCGTCGCGACCATGCGCCATCGAGCGGTGGCTCGCACGTTCGATCGAGCCCCGCGATCGCGTTGCGTCGCGTAGCGGGATGGGCATTCAACGTCATTGCGGATTTCAACCACGGCTCGTCGGAGCCTCGAACGGAGTAGCAACTGCATGAGCGTTAACGACAATCGGCGGCCGAACGCGACACGCGCGCGACGCCTGGCGCACGGGACCCGCTTCGCCGCGGTGGCATCGGTGTTTTCACTGGTCGCGCACGCGCACCCGGCGCTCGCAGGTGCCATCGTGGTCGGGCGTGGACCCGACTGCACCGTCGCGACGATCCGCGCCGCGATCGAGCGCGCCAACGGGTTCGGCGGCTACAACCTGATCCTCGTCACCGATGACGTCGCCAATGGCGTGCATGCCGAGAACCTGATGCTGCAGGGCCTGCGCGACGACCTCGTGCTCGAGCTCGTAGGTGGCTACGCCGACTGCACCACGCTTGCGCCGACCGCGTTCGGCAAGGCGAGCCTCTACGGTGGCGCCTCCAACCGCCCGACCGTGCGGCTGCGCGGCCACGTCAACGCGGCGTTCCGGCGATTCTGGATGCAGAGTGGCACCGGTGAAGACCGCTTCGGTGGAGGTGGAATCGACTTTCGAGGGAGCGGCACTCTCGTGCTCGGTGATGTGCGCGTCGCCGAAAGCAACTCGCTCGACAGCTTCGGCGCAGGCATCCACGTCGATGGCCAGAACGGCCTCGCCGTCGTCGAATTCGATGGTGGCGTGGAGGTGACCGATCAGAGTGCGGCTGGGGTCAGCATCGAGGGCGAAGCGAGCCTGCGGATCAAGGGTGACGGCAACTCGATCCGGCACAATGCGGGCGCCGGGATCTTCGTGAGGGCACCTGCCTTCGCGCACGTCGGCGCGACCGGCGCCGTCATCGAAGGCAACGGCGGGACGGGCATCGTCTTCGAAGGCATCGAAGCGCGATCGTCGGCGCCCAACCTGCTCCATTCGATCGACGCGGCCAATCCGTTGACGATTGCGGCCAATGGCCACGGAGCCGTGCACCTTTATGCGCATGGCGCGCCCGGCCGAACGGACGTCTGCTTGCGGAACGTGCTGATCGAAGGCAATGGCTCTTCGTTCAGTGCGCCTGTGAGCGCCTACGGACGCCAGGCTTACCTCCACTTCAATCCGGAGAACAACGACACCTGCGGATTTCTCCAGGACGCCGATATCGCCTGCCCCGTCTCCAACGGCTGCAACCGGATCCGCGCGAACCACGCCGGTCCGAACCTGCCATTGATCTCGGCCGCGCGCGACGCATCGGTCATGCTCGACCGCATGCTGCTCGACGTCAACCAGGCGACATCGATCCTCTCTACCAACCTCGGCAGTGCGGCGAGCACCGCGACAATCACGATGACCCGGTCGCTCGTGCGACGTCGATACCACGAACGTGCCGAACCAGCATGGGCCACGCGACCTCGGCGCGTTCGAATCGCAGGCGACCACCCTCGAAGCGATCTTCACTGACGGTTTCGATCCGACGCCATGACGCCGGCATCGGCACCCTGCTGCCACCAAGGTGTCAGCAGGACCGATGCATGCTCCGGACGTGCGATCGCGCACGCCCGGAGCACGAACATGCTGCAGTCCGAAGCAGGAGCCGTCCATGCCGACGCGGCAGCCGTTCCCGGTCCCGCGCCGACGCCGCGAGCGCGCGAGAGGCGTTCGGTGCGGCCATCGGCCCGCGATGCATCGCCCGGCGTGGTGGAGCTGCGCCGATACACGCTGCAGCGTGGCCGGCGCGACGCGCTGATCGACCTGTTCGAGCGCGCGTTCGTCGAATCGCAGGAGGCCTGCGGCATGCATCTGCTCGGCCAGTTCCGCGACCTCGACGACGATGATCGTTTCGTGTGGCTGCGCGGCTTCACCGACATGGACAGCCGCGCGCAGGCCCTCGCGCGCTTCTACGGCGGCCCCGTCTGGCAGGCCCACCGCGCCGCGGCGAACGCGACGATGATCGACTCCGACGACGTGCTCCTGCTGCGTCCATTGATCGCAGGAAGCGGGCTCGCCGCGAAGGCAGAGCGTGCCGCGATGGGTCAAGCTCCGCGCGCATCGGGTCTCGTGACCGCGATGACCTGGCACTTGTCCGCGCCGCTGGATGCGGCGCTCGCCGCGACGATCGCGCGCTCGCTGCTGCCCGCGCTGCGCGAGGCCGGTGCGCGCGTGCTGGCTACCTACGCGAGCGAGTACGCAGAGAACACGTTCCCGGCCTTGCCGGTGCGCGAGGGTGAACACGTGCTGGTATGCCTGTGCGCGTTCGCCGATGCGCACCATCATGCGGCTCACCTCGCGCGCCTTCGCCACCAGCGCGGCTGGCGCGACACCGGGCACGCGCTCGAGGGGCGCATGCGACGCATGCCCGAATTGCTGCGACTCGCGCCGACCCCACGCTCGAGCCTGCGCGGCTGAGTGCCTTGTTCCCGCGACCGGTGCCTCGACCCATGCGCCATGCGCCGCCTGGATGTCCGACGGAGTTCGGGCCCGCGGGAGGGACTTCCGCCCCGGGCTCTTCGCGCGAACGCCGCGGGCTGGAACTGCCCGCCACGGGAGCGACGCACGCTGAGTCCGGCGCACGCCTGCGCGGGCATGCACGTCATGCCGATCGGGGCCGACAGCCGGGAATGAAGGTTCCCCCGCACCGAATGCGGGTTGCGCGCGACGGTTGCTTCACTTAGAACCACGGGATGCGGCGTGCCGACCGGTTGTTCCTCATCATCCATGCGTTGCGCGGGCGGCGTTCCGCGTTGCAGGCGCGCGCGCTCGCGGAGACGCTCGCCGTATCGCTGCGCACGGTCTACCGCGACGTCGCCGACCTGCAACGCTCGGGCGTGCCGATCGAGGGCGAGGCCGGCGTCGGCTACATGCTGCGCAAGGGCTCGGACATCCCGCCGCTGATGTTCAACGCGGACGAGATCGAGGCACTCGTGGTCGGCTCGCGCTTCGTCAAGGCGTTCGCGGGCAAGCGCCTGAGCCAGGGTGCTCAGGCGGCGCTGCTCAAGATCGAGGCGGTGCTGCCACCGGAGCTGCGCGAGCGCACGCGGCAGTCGCGCATTTTCGCGCCGGCTGCCTGGTACGAGGTCGAAACCGGCTTGATCGACCGCCTGCACGAGGCGATCTCCGCACGCCAGGTCTTGCGCCTCGAGTACCGCAACGAATCGGGCGCGGCGAGCCAACGCGAGGTAGAGCCGCTCTGCCTCGCGTTCTGGGGACGCGTGTGGACGCTCGGCGGCTGGTGCCGGCTGCGTCGCGACTTCCGCAGTTTCCGCCCGGACCGCATCGCCGGCCTCGAGCCGACCGGTGATGTGTTCGTCGAAACCGCCGAGCGCGGGCTCGCGGCCTATCTCGCCGCGGCCGGCGCACCCGGTCGCGCCGACATGCGCTGACGCGCGCGCTCAGCGCGGCGCGACGGGTTCCACCGCGAACATCACGCGCCCGTCGAACGGCCTCCCCAGCGGCGTCGCGCGGTAGCCGAGCGCGGCGACGCGGTCGCGGACCGCGGGCCACGCCTGCGCCTTGGCCACGTAGAGCACACCGGTTTCGGTCGCCGATTCCTCGAGTTCGCGCGACAGCGGTTCGTCGTACTCGGGATTGAAGCGCGGTTGCGGCGGCGCATCCAGCGACAGCTTCTCGATCTCCGCGTCGAGATGCAGGTGCAGGCCGTAGCGCGCCATGTCCTCGACGAACACGACTTCGCGCACGGGTGCCGTCGCGCGTGCGCGGATCGCATCCGCCCACGCCGAGGCGTCCTTGTGCGTCGGGAATGCGGCAGCCGCGAGGCGCAGGCCGAGCAGCACCACGACCCAAGCGGCGAGCCACGGCCAGCGCGGCAGCGCATCACCGTCGGCCGCGCGTCGCATCGCGATCGCGAGCGCGATCGGCATGAACAGCGGCAACAGGTACAGCGGCAGTCGCGAGCGCGCGACGCAGAACACCAGCAGCGGCAGCAGGATCCACAATGCGACGAGGATCGCGCCGGCGTGCTGCGCGCGCACGTGGCGATCGCGCCACGCACGCGCCTGCGCCGGCAGTGCGCGCGCCCAGCGCCACAGGCTGCCGGTCCACGGCAACGTCCCGAGCAGCAGCGTCGGCACGTACACCGCGATCCATCCGTACCAGTGTCCGTTGCGCCCGAAGCGATTGGTCGCGAGACGATCGACCACTTCGGCTCCGAGGAAGTACTGGATCAGGCCTTCGTGCCGCAGCGAAACGACGAGGTACCAGGGCAAGGCCAGCGCGACGAACAGCACGACGCCGGCGAGGTGCCAACGTGCGCCGACGGCCGGTGCGCCGGGCACCAACCGGCCGAATGCGACGATCGCGGCCAGCGGCAGCAGCGCCGGCGGTCCCTTCACCATGAACGCGAGCGCGAACGCGGCCCACATCGCGAGCAGCCAGCCACGGCTCGCGCGCGGCGCGCCGAAGCGGTGTTCGACGAACGCATGCATCGCGAGCGCCTGCGCGGCCGCGAGCGGAAAGTCGGTCGTGACCAGTTGCGACGCGCCGGCCGGCAACAGCATCGTCAGGTAGACCACCGCGGCAGTCGATTCGGTGCCCGGTTGCAGGCGCCGCGCGGTGCGCCATGCGAGCCAGCCGCAGGCGAGGAACGACAGCGCGATCGGCAGGCGCGCGGCCCAGGTGTTCTGGCCGAACGCTTTCACGCTCGCGGCGATCAGCCAGTACGCGACCGGCGGCTTGGTCCAGTGCCCGATGTCCTCGTTGCGCATCGGATCGAGCCAGTTGCCGCTGTCGAGCATGACGAGCGCGACATTCGTGTAGCGGCCCTCGTCGGGATCCCAGATGCCGCGGCTGCCGAGGAAGCCGAATGCGAGCAGCAGTCCGAGCACGGCGAGCAGCCAGCGGCGTCGATCGATCAGTCGGTCCATGGCCTGCTCCGGCGCCTAGATGATCGGTGCGGACGTCGGCGGGAACGCAACCTCGACGCGAAGGCCGCGTCCGCCTTCGGCCGTCGCCAGCACGAGTCGCGCGTGGTGCAGCTGCACCACGCGCGCCACCAGCGACAATCCGAGCCCGCTGCCTTCCGCGCTCGTGGTGGCCCCGCGCCGGAAGCGCTGCAGCATCGACTCGCGCCGCGCCGGATCGATGCCGGGACCGTTGTCCTCGATGGCAAGCACGCAGCCGTGCGGCGTGTCGCGCAGTTCGATCGTGATGCGCCCGCCGTGCACGTTGTAGCGGATCGCGTTGTCGAGCAGGTTGCGCAGCAGGCTGCGGATGCCGGGCTCCCAGCCCTGCACGACGTGCGCGGCGGCATCACGCCGGACCACGATTTCGATGTCGCGGTCGGAAGCCAGCATCCCGACCTGCTGCAGTTCGTAGTCGATGCTGCGATCGAGATCGACCGGCTGGAGCTGGTCGGGTCGCTCGGCATCCCAACGTGCGAGCTCGAGCATCTGGTTGACGATTCGGGTCAAGCGCGCAAGCCCGCTGCGCGCCTCGTCGAGCGAGGCGCGCATGCCGTCGCTGGTCGCGGCTGCGCGCGCGTTCTCGAGATGCACCAATGCGCCCGCGAGCGGCGTGCGCAGCTCGTGCGCCGCGTGCGCGGTGAAGCTGCGCTCCTGCTCCATCGCGGCGGCGAGCCGCGCGAGCAGTGCGTTCAGCGCAGCGACGACCGGCACCATTTCGCCAGGGAGGTCGTGCAGTCCGACCGGCTCGATGCTGTCGGCCTTGCGCGAGGCGAGCCGGTCGGCCAGATCCTGCAGCGGCTCGAGGCCGCGGCGCACCGCCCAGCCCACCACCAGCGCGAGGATCGGCAAGCCGAACAGGATCGGCACCAGCGCTTCGGCGACCATCGCGCGCCCGACCTCGCGTCGACTGTCGTAGCGTTCGCCGACGCGCACCCATTGGCCCTGCTCGTCGAGCAGGGTGAACACGCGCCAGTGGCGCTTGCCGACGTGGATGTCCGCGTAACCGATCGGCGCCGCATCCAGCGGCACCTCGCGGAAGTTCGTCGTCGCAAGCGCGAGGGTGCTCGAGGAGGTCCAGACCTGCAGGCCGATCTGCGTCTCGTAGCGATGCCCGCGCACCGCGGGCGGCGCGCCGTAGTCATCCTGCCAGGACGCGATCTCGACCAGTTCGCCGGGCGCGATCGTGCCACCCTGCGCGACCAGTGCGCTGATCGTGCGCGCACTCTGCGCGAGTCGCGCCTCGAACAGCTCGTCGATCTCCTCCATCGTGAGCAGGTAGCCGAGCGCCGCCAATGGCGCCATGATCGCGGCGAGGCTCGCGAGCACCAGCCCGATGATGCGCGATCGCAGCGAGGTCATCCCCGATCCTCCCCGCTGCACAGCAGGTAGCCGAGTCCTCGCACGGTGCGGATCGCGCGCGCGCTGGTCTTGCGGCGCAGCGCGTGCACGTGCACTTCCAGCGCATTGCTCTCGACGCGATCGTTGCCGTACATCGCCTGTTCGAGCGCGTCGCGCGCGACCACGCGACCGGCGCGCTCGGCCAGAGCGCGCAGCAACAGGAACTCGGTGCGCGAAAGCGCGAGCGGACGGCCTTCCCAGCTCGCCTCGCCGCTGTCGGTATCCAGTTGCAACGCGCCTGCTTCGACGAGGTTGCGCGCGATGCCCTGCGAGCGGCGATGCACCGCGCGCAGGCGTGCGGCGAGTTCGTCGAGGTGGAACGGCTTGACGATGTAGTCGTCGGCGCCCGCGTCGAGGCCGTCCACGCGATCGGCGATCGCATCGCGCGCGGTCACGATGATGACCGGCAGCGCGAGCCTGCGACGGCGCAGCGAGCGGATCAGTTCGAGGCCGCCGAGCCGTGGAAGCCCGAGGTCGACCAGCGCCACGTCGTAGACACCCGTGCGCGCGGCGGCGAGCGCGGCGATGCCGTCGCGCGCCCAGTCCGAGGTGTGCGACCAGCGCTCGAGCGCGCCCTGGAGGCCGCGCGCAAGCGATTCGTCGTCTTCGACTATGAGCACGTGCATGGTCCGTCGGCCTTCGACGTTGGGGGGCCGTGCATCCATGTTGGCGTGGCCAGCTTAGGTGAATCTTAAGACGGGTGCCGCGTGGCCGGATCGATGCGATGATCGCGTCTCCTGCCGACCCATGGGTACGCGATGAACGCCTGGTCCCTTGTTGCCCTGCATGCCGGCCTCGTGCTGGCCGCACCCGCGCATGCCGCTTCCGCCGATCAGCGCTTCGAGGCGCTCTACGCGAAGGAATGGGCCTGGCGGCAGGAGCAGTTCGCCGGTTACGACAACGAAGACGCCGCCGCGAGCGCGAAGGACGACCACCTTCCCGCGGTCGATGCGGCCTCGCAGCGCCGGCGCCTGGCGTACTGGACCGACGTGCTCGCGCAACTCGACGCGATCCCGGCGGGCGAGCTCGATGAGGACAACCGCATCAACCTCGCGGTGTACCGCCCGCAGGTCGAGAATCTCGCGGCCGAGGTGCGCTTCCGCAGCTACGAAATGCCGTTCAACAGCGACTCGCAATTCTGGTCCGACCTCGGCTTCATGGCGCGCCGCCCGCTCAAGGACGCACAGGCCGCGCGCAACTACATCGCCAAGCTCGAGGACGTGCCGCGCTACTTCGACGAGCACGTCGCCAACATGCGCGCGGGCCTCGCTCGCGGCTTCAGCGTGCCGCGTGCGGTGCTCGACGGACGCGAGGTGTCGATTGCGGGGGTCGCCGGCACCACCGATCCCGTGCAGAGCGAGTTCTACGCGCCATTGAAGGACCTGCCGGCGACGATTCCGGCGGCGGAGCAGGAGCGGTTGCGCGCGGACGCGAAGCGCGCGATCGGCGCTCGCGTGGTGCCGGCCTACGCGAAACTGCTCGCGTTCTTCCGCGACGAGTACGTCCCGCGCGCACGCACCACGCTCGCGGCCGAGGCGCTGCCCGACGGCAAGGCCTGGTATCGCCAGCAGATCCGCGAATACACGACGCTCGAGCTCGAGCCGCAGGCGATCCACGAGATCGGCCTCGCCGAAGTCGCGCGGATCGAAGCCGAGATGCGGGCGACGATGCGCGAGACCGGCTTCAAGGGCGACTTCCCGGCGTTCCTCGCGTTCCTGCGCACCGACCCGCAGTTCTATGCCAAGACGCCCGAGGAACTGCTGATGCGCGCGGCGTGGATCGCCAAGCAGGTCGATGCGAAGCTCGACCGTTACTTCGGCCTGCTGCCGCGCGGCCGTTTCGGGATCGAGCCGGTGCCCGCCGCGATCGCGCCGTTCTGGACCGCCGGCCGCGGCAGTGCCGACACCTACTGGGTGAACACGTACAACCTGCCCTCGCGTCCCCTCTACAACCTGCCCGCGCTGACGCTGCACGAGTCGGCGCCGGGCCATTCGCTGCAAGGCGCACTCGCGAAGGAACAGAAGCAGCAGCCGGACTTCCGCAGCCACAACTACATTTCCGCCTATGGCGAGGGCTGGGCGCTGTACTGCGAGAAGCTCGGCAAGGAGATGGGCGTGTATGCGACGCCGTACGAGGAGTTCGGTCGCCAGACCTACGAGATGTGGCGCGCCGCGCGGCTCGTGATCGACACCGGCGTGCACCACAAGGGCTGGACGCGCGAGCAGGCCATCGATTACCTCGCCTCGCGCACCGCGCTCAGCGAGCACGAGGTCACCACCGAAGTCGATCGCTACATCTCGTGGCCGGGCCAGGCGCTCAGCTACAAGCTCGGCGAGATCCGCATCGTCGAGCTGCGCAAGCGCGCCGAGAAGGCGCTCGGTGCGAGCTTCGACCTGCGTGCGTTCCACGACACCGTGCTCGCGCTCGGATCGGTGCCGCTGCCGGTGCTCGAGCAGCAAGTCGACGCGTGGATCGCCGCGCGCGCGAAGTCGGAGCTGGCCGCACACGCCCGCGGCAGCTGAGCGGCGTCCGTCCTTGCTGCTCGCGGCTGACGCGCGAGCCGGCGCCTGAGGCTCGATCACGCGCGGCCGCGCGTAGCGGGCGCTCGCGCTTGCATGTGCGCTCCCGTCACCGTCGCCGATCCAGGCGCGGGGCCATGCAGCACCTTGCCCTGCACGCCGCGTCCCGGCGCAGGGGCGCGCCGCTGCACGCTGCCGCTTCCACGCATCGACGCGATTCGGCTCGTCGACACGCCCCGCATGTCGCTTTCGCCTCCGCAAGACGTATCAGGTGCCTACACCACGCCCCGTCCGTGCATCCGGCCCGGCAGGCAGCCTGCGTACAACTGGAGACGCCATGAACCGCTCGATCCCGCGCCTGCTCGCGGCCCTCGCCGCGCTTTCGAGCCTGCCCGTGCAGGCCGGCAATTTCATGGTCAACGACGATGGCGATGCGCCCGACGCGTTGGCGGGTGACAACGTCTGCGACGTTCTGCCGCCGGGCGATCCCGCGCCCGCGGTCTGCACGCTGCGCGCGGCGATCATGCAGGCCAATGCCAACACCGATGCGAGCACCGTGTGGATTCCGCCCGGATTCCACATCGTGCTGTCGGGCGCGCTGCCGCAGATCGTCCACCCGCTGGACATCGCGGGCATGCCCGCCGCGGATGTCGCGGACCTCGCGGTCATAGACGGCGACGAGAGCGTCCGGCCGTTCTCCGTGCTGACGACGGACGTGGCGCTGCGCAACCTGCGCATCGTCAACGGGCGGACCGACATCGCAGGCTCGGGCGGCGGCGCCGTGTATGCAAGTGCGCTCTCGCACGTGCTGATCGAGAACGTCCAGTTCGCGCGCAATTCGGCGCTCGGCAATGCCCTCGGCGGTGGCGCGATCCTGAGCCATGGATCGCTGGAGGTTCGGCGGTCGGACTTCGAGGAGAACGCGACCAACGGCAACGGCGGCGCCATCTACCACACCGGCGCAGGCAGCGAACTCCTGGAAGTGCGCGACAGCAGCATCCGCCGCACGCGCACCGGCGCGATCACCGGCGAGGCGGTCCATGTCGCTGCCGGTGCGCAACTGGAACTCGTGAACTCGCTGATCGACGGCAGCGACAACCAGCCCGGCGCGACCGAGTCGGGTGGCGTCGTGGGCACGGACGCAGCCCGCATCGAGCTGCGCAACGCGACGCTCGTGAACTTCACGCGCCGAGCATTGCAGGTCGAACTCGACGAAGGCAGCGTCCTGCGCATGCACAATTCGATCCTCGCGGGTTCGGACGCGGGCGACTGCGTGGTCGGCAGCGCGGCCGACGGCGTCATCGAGTTCGGCTTCAACCTGATCGAGGACGACACCTGCGCGATCCACAGTGGCGGCGATGTCGTCAATGGCGCGCCCGGGTTGTCCCTGCTGCGCGTCGACGACGGCAGCTTCGTACGCTATCGCATGCCGCTCCCGGGCGGCGCCGCGGTCGACGCGGCGTCACCCGGTCCGGACCACGCGTGCGAGAACGCGGACCAACGCGGCACGCCGCGCCCGCTGGACGACGACGGCGACGGGATCGCGCGTTGCGATCTCGGCGCGGTGGAAGGCACCGATCCGTTGACGCGCGTGTTCGAGGTCGGGACTTCGGTCGACAGCGTCGACCTCGCTCCGGGCGACGGCCTCTGCGCCAATTCCGCCGGCGCGTGCAGCCTGCGCGCCGCCGTCATGGAAGCGAACGCGAAGCCCGGTCCCGACGTGATCCGGTTCCATCCGCTCAACATGAGCCTGACGCGCCCGCAGGGCGCAGACGCGGGTGGAGGCGACCTCGACATCACCGAGGCGCTGCTGGTCGAGGGCGCGTTCGACGCGCAGGGCCGTCCGATCACCGTCATCGCGCAGACCGTGGAGGGCGAACGGCATTTCGAAGTGAATGCGGACGTCGAGCACAGCGTCGCGTTTCGTGGCCTGCGCTTGACGGGCGGGTCGACGGCGAGCGTTTCGGGCGGCTCGATCCGCATCACCGGCGGTGCCGTCGTCGACATCGACCGGGTCGAGTTTCTCGACAACCGCACCGAAGTCGAGGGCGGTGCGGTGTCGCTCGTGGACGGATACCTCACCGTGACCGGATCGGATTTCCATCACAACCAGTCGGGATCCAGCGGCGCCGCCCTGTATGTAGGCGGCAGCGGAACGGCGAAGGCGATCGCGAGCAGTTTCTGGAGCAACGAAGGCTACGCGCCGATGCAGGACAGCCTCTATGTCGCGCCGGGCGGCGAGCTCGAACTTCGCAACAGCACGATCGCGTTCAACCGCGGTGGCGTGACCGGCCATTTCGCTTCGTCGCTGTACATCGACCAGTCCACGATCGCGTTCAACGAGAGCCGCGGCATCGCGCTGTTCTTCCGCGAGCCGGGTGTCGAACACTTCCGCCTGCGCGCGAGCGTCGTCGCGGGAAGCGGGCTGGAGGATTGCGGGATCCTGAACCCGGAGCTCGGCGACGTGGTCGAACTCGATGCGTGGAACCTCGTGCAGGACGGCCCGGAGTGCAGTGCGGGCGCGACGAATGTCGTCGCCGATCCACTGCTCTCGACCGCGGCGGGTCCCTCGCCACTGTCCCAGCCGCAGGGCCAACTGAGCCGCGTGCTGCTGCCGATCGCAGGCGCGGGCGGCCCCTCGCCCGTGCTCGACCGCGTTCCGGTCGGCGCGAGCTGCCTCGGCACCGACCAGGTGGGCCAGCCTCGGCCGCATGATCTCGTCGACGTCGCCGACGGCGACGGCCCGTGCGACATCGGAGCCGTCGAGCTGCGCTGGACCGACGCAATCTTCGACGACGGCTTCGACGTGGGCGATTGATCGCGGCGCTGGCGCGCTCGCACTGCGCGCGGTCAGGCGCTCGACGTCGCGATCTCGTCGTAGCCGCGGCCGTGGAACTGCAGCAGGCACAGCCCGTGGCCGAACGGGTCGGCGAGCAGCGCGAGGCGCCCCCACGCGGCATCGCGGGTGTCGCCTTCACGCACGGCGCCGGCCGCCTGCGCGCGCGCGAGCGCGGCGTCGAGATCGTCGACGACGAAGTCGAGGTGCACCGGCGTCCAGTGCCGTGCGTAATCGCGCACGAGGCCGCGCGATGTCGCTGGCGCGTCGCTGGCGATGCTGCCGGCCGGCTTGCGCAGCAGGTAGAGCGGCACGCAGGCACCGACGAGCTCCACGCCGTCGTCTCCGAAGCGGCGGGCCGCGCGAAGTCCGAACGCGCGCGTGTAGAACGCCTCGGCACGCGCGAGGTCGTCGACGTCGATGTTGACGAGCAGGCCCGGCGTCACTGCGTGTGCTTGGGCTGGGGTGGCGCGTCCTTGGCCTTCTTTGCCGCTTCCTCGGCGCTGCGCCGCCACTCCTCGATGATCGCGGCGCGGCGCGCGGCCTCGCTGTCGACGCCTGCAGCCGGCGGTGGCGGAGCGGGCGGCGGCTCGGGGTCGCCGCTCGCGAGGTAGCGTTGCAGGCGCTCGAACTGCAGTGCGAGCACATCGTCGACCTTCGGCGCGAACGCATCGAGGCCGCTGGCGCTGGCGCCATTGACGCGGTATTCGAGTTCGAGTCGTCTGGCGCCGTCGTCACCATCGCGGATCCAGAACGTGAGGACCGCATTCAACGCGAACTCCTGCAGCGGTCCGAGCGCGGCCTGCAGCCGCAGCATCTTGCCCGGCATCGCCATGACCACGCGCCCATGTTCGGCGCTGCCGTCGGCCCAGCGCTCGCACCAGCAGCCGCCTGCGCTCGCTTCGAGCCGCAGGTTCGCGGCCTTGCCGGACCAGGTGTGCTCGCTGCTCCACCATTGCGATGGCTGGATGAGCGCGGCCCAGGCCGCATCCGGCCTCGCTTCGACCGGCGCCGACATCCGGATGAAGAATCCGTCGGCGGCCGCCTGCTCGACCTCGGCCTGCGCAAGCCCGCTCGCGCACAGCGCGAAAACGGCAAGCCCGACTCCGATCCTCGCCATCGTCGCCACCTCGATCCGCGCGAGCGCGCGCTCAGACATCGCCGTCGCTGGCCCAGCCTTCGCCGCTGCCGCGCTGGAACACGTGGTCGCTCGCGAGCACCTCGCCCGCGGGAATCGACGGCTGGTCCGCGAGTTCCGCGTAGATCGGGCGAAAGTCCGGGCGCGTCGCCTCCATCAGCTGGTCGAAGCCGTCGATCACGAAGTAGGTCTTCTGGTAGGTGTCGATGCGGTAGCGCGTGCGCATGATCCGGCGCAGGTCGAAGCCGATGCGGTTCGGTGCCGCCGACTCGAGGCTGTGGATCGATTCGCCCTTGGAGCTCACGATGCCCGATCCGTAGATGCGCAGGCCGCCCGCTTCGCGGATCAATCCGAATTCGACCGTGTACCAGTACAGCCGCGTGAGGTTCACGAGCGCCGCCGCATCGACGCCATGCGCCTTCACGCCGCCGCGGCCATAGGCCTGCATGTAGTCGGCGAACACCGGGTTCAGCAGCAGCGGCACGTGGCCGAACAGGTCGTGGAACAGGTCGGGCTCGGCGATGTAGTCGACCTGGTCGGGGCGCCGGATCCACCAGGTGACCGGGAAGCGCCGGTTCGCGAGGTGCTCGAAGAACGTGAGTTCCGGCAGCAGGCCTTCGACGCCGACCAGTTGCCAGCCGGTCGCCTTCGCGAGCACCTCGTTGAGCTCGTCGAAGCGCGGGATCGCGTCGGGCGTCATGCCGAAGCGCTGCTGGTTGTCGAGGAATTCGCGGCAGGCGCGGTCGCGCAGCACGTCGCGTTGGCGCTCGAACAGCGTGGCCCAGGTCTGGTGGTCCTCGCGCGAGTAGCTCGACCAGCGCTGCTCGACCACGGCCGTGGTGTAGACCGGCACGTAGCCCTTGTCGGTCTGCTGGTGCTCGACGCGGCGAGGTTCGGGGATGTTCATGGCTGGCGTCCGTGGAGCGATGGCGACAGCTTAGCGCGCCCGCGCCGATGCGGTGCAGTGCCGCCGCCCGCGTTCAGTGCAGCGTCGGGCGCGAAGGGTCCGCGTGCGCGTCGCGCGGGCGCAGCTCGACCACGCGCGCGCCCGGTCCCACCGCGGGATTGCGGTGCCAGAGCACCGGCACCTCCTGCGCGCGCGGCAGCTCGAGTTCGGCATCGCCCGCGGGTTCGAAGTCGGGCTCGTCCTCCCAGCTGTAGCGCTTGCGCGGCGGCATCGGATCGCGACGGCGCAACACGATCGCCGCGAGCGCGCCCGCGACCGCGCCCGCGAGGTGGTACTCGAAGCTGATGCGTTCCTCGCCCGGCAGCACCGAGACCAGCATCCCGCCGTAGAGGAAGAACACCGCGAGCGAGGTCGCGACCGCGAGCCGGTCGCGGCGCAGCAGCCCGATCAGGAACAGGAAGAACATGAGCCCGTGCGTGATGCCGCTCGCACCGACATGGTTCGCGTCGCGCGCGAACAACCAGACGCCGACACCGGAAAGCAGCCAGATCGCGGGCAGCGCGATGCGCGCGGCGAGCGGATAGCAATACAGCGTGAGGCAGGCGAGCACGCCGAGTGGCAGCGTGTTGGACATCAGGTGCGCGAACGAGGCATGCGCGAACGGCGCTGCGAGGATGCCCGCAAGCCCGTCGAGGCGGCGTGGGCGCAGCCCGAGTTCGCCCGGCGGCCAGCCGAGCAGCCAGGCGCCGAGCCATGCGATCCAGATGCCCGCGATCAGCGCACCGGCGCCGATCGCGGCGTACTGCAGGCGCTTGCGATCGCGCGCGAGCGCGACCGGCGTCGGATCAGGCAAGGGGGGCGCGATGTCCATCGAGACGAGGTTGGGGCTCGCCCGGCGGACGCAAGGCGGACGCACTTCGTTGCGGGATTCAGTCGCCCCGCTCTCCGCCGCCCTCCACCGCTTCCGCCTCTTCGCGCGGCGGGAACAGCAGGCTCGCGGTGACCGAACCGACCAGGACCAGCGCGACCACCCCGAGCGCGATGCCGATCGGGATCTTGTAGACACCCGCGATCAGCATCTTGGTGCCGATGAACAGCAGCACCAGCGCAAGTCCGTGGCCGAGCAGGTGGAAGCGATCGGCCATGCCCGCGAGCAGGAAGAACATCGCGCGCAGGCCGAGCACCGCGAACACGTTCGAGCTCATCACGATGAAGGGATCGAGCGTGACCGCGAAGATCGCCGGGATCGAATCCACCGCGAAGATCACGTCGGTGACCGCGATCAGCGCCATCACGACGAACAACGGCGTGTACCAGCGACGCCCGTGTTCGACCACGCTCACGAGGCTGCCGCGGAAATCCCGCGTCAGCGGCAGGTGCCTGCGCATCCAGCGCAGCATCGGGTTCTCGTCGAGGTCGGGTTCCTGGTTCGCCGCGAACAGCATCTTGATGCCGGTCAGCAGCAGGAACGCGCCGAACAGGTAGAGGATCCAGTGGAAGCGCGCGACCAGCGCCGCGCCGACCACGATCAGGATCGCGCGCAGCACGATCGCGCCGAGCACGCCGACCATCAACGCGCGCTGCCGCTGTTCGGGCGGCACCGCGAAATAGTTGAAGATCATGAGGAACACGAAGATGTTGTCGACCGCGAGCGACTTCTCGATCAGGTAGCCGGTCAGGAATTCGAGCGCGACCTGGTTGGCCACCTCGCGCCCGCCATGAAGGTCCACCCACCACCACAGGCCCGCGTTGAAAGCGAGCGCGAGCGCGACCCAGGCCAGGCTCCAGTAGACCGCTTCGCGGAACGACACGCGGTGCGCGCCGGCGCTGCGCAGCACGAGGAAATCGACCGCGAGTGCGGCGACGAGGACGAGGAGGAAGGCCGCCCAGATGCCGGGCGTGGCGATGCTGTGCATGACGTACCGTGTTGGCAGGACCGTTCGGACCACCCATGCGCGGCACGCCCGCGGACGGGCGCACGCCATGCATCGGCGGCGAAGGTCTTGCTCGCGGCGCGGACGCCACCCACCGGACCGGAGCCATGGGGCTCGTGCTGACGATCGCGGCGGCGGGAGCTACTCCCCTTCTGCGGGGGCGAGCCTACGCGGTGGCGGCCCCCGAGGGCAAGCCGCGCGCATCCGCGGACCGGGGTGCTGCGCCGCACCAGGCGCGACCGCTTCGCTATGATGGCGACATGAAATCCGACCCAGACCCCGCCGGCGCGCTGCCGCTGATCCAGCTCAAGACCGAACGCCGCTCCAACCATCCCTGGATCTTCCAGAAGATGGTCGAAAAGCCCGCCGTGAAACCCAGGCCCGGCACGATCGTCGACATCGTCGATCGCGAAGGCCGTTACGCCGGACGCGGCTTCTACAACGGTCATTCGCGCATCGCGCTGCGCGTGCTCACGGCCGATCCCGACGAGTCGATCGATGAGGCCTTCTTCGCGCGCCGCATCGCCGAGGCCGTTGCACTGCGGCGCGAAACCCTCGGCCTCGACGCGGTCACCGACGCGTACCGGCTGGTCCATTCGGAAGGCGACGGCCTGTCGGGCCTCGTCGTCGACCGCTTCGCGGGCACGCTCGTGATCGAGTATTTCTCGGCCGGCATGTTCCGCCAGCGCGACCTGATCCGGCGCTGCCTGCTCGAGCATTTCCCCGGCGCGGACCTCTACTGGTTCGCCGAGGAACACGTGCAGAAGCAGGAAAGCTTCGATTGCGGGATCCCGGCGCCACCCGAACCGACCGTGATCCACGAACACGGCGTCAGGTTCCATGCGGCACCGGGCACCAAGCACAAGACCGGGTTCTTCGCCGACCAGCGCGACAATCGCAAGCGCCTGTCCGCGTTCTGCGCGGGCAAGCGCGTGCTCGATCTATGCTGCAACTCGGGCGGGTTCGGCATCTACGCGAAGACGATCGGCGGCGCGACCGAGGTCACCGGCGTCGACCTCGACGAGGAGATCCTCGAGATCGCGGAGAAGAACGCGCGCCTCAACAAGGCGAAGGTGCGCTTCGTGCAGGCCGACATCTTCCACTGGCTGCGCGACGGCAAGAAGGATCCCTACGACGTCGTGATCCTCGATCCGGCGAAGATGACGCGCGATCGCGAGCAGGTGATTCCCGCGCTCAAGAAGTACCTCGACATGAACAAGCTCGCGATGGGGGCGGTCAAGCCGGGCGGGATCCTGCTGACGTGTTCATGCACGGGCCTGGTGAGCGAGGAACAATTCCTCGACATGCTGCGGCGCGCCGCGTTCTACGCAGGTCGCACGGTGCAGGTGCTCGAGGTCAGCGGCGCGGGGGCCGACCACCCGTGGCAGGCGCACGTGCCGGAATCGCGCTACCTCAAGGCCGCGTTCTGCCGCGTGCTGTGAGGGCGCAGCCGGGCGCTTCGGCGCACGCCCGGCGCAGACTCGGAGCGGAAGCCCCGCCCACGCCGTTCGATGACTCGCCGGTGGGGCCGCCGCTGCGCGGCTGCGTCCCACCCTGCGCCTGCGCGTCAACGGACCTTGTTCGCCGGTGGGTCGCGGTGCGTAGGGTAGGTCGCAGCGCGTAGGGTGGGTCGCAGCGCGTAGGGTGGGTCGCAGCGCGTAGGGTGGGTCGCAGCGCCGCAGGCGCGAGACCCACCATTGCGATCGATCAGTCCTTCTCCCGACTCGCATCCGCGACCTGGGGAATGCGATCGGCGAGCACGAGTTCGCAGCGCGCGGACTTCCCGGCGCGCTCGTAGTCGATCGCGAGGCGAGTCCCGGCCGGCAGCTCGCGCAGTCGCTGGCGCCATGCCGGCAAACCGCGCGACGACACCGGCTGCGCATCGATCGCGGTGATGCGATCGCCTGCCTGCAAGCCCGCACGCCGCGCGGCGCTGTCCTCCGCGACGTCGGCCACCTCGAGGGAATCGCCCGCGCCGATCAGCCAGAGGCCGCTGCGATCGAACTCGTCCGGCTTCGCGAATCCGGCGTTCGGCGCGAGGTACATGCGCTTGGCCTCATAGTCGAACGCGACCGTGAATCGCTTGAGCACGCCGCCGCCGATGTTGCCCGCGACGTCCGCGCTCGCGAACGCGCCCTTGTTGCCGACGTACAGGTCGCCGGCGATGCCATCGATCGCGATGTCGCCGAGCCGCAGCGTGCCGAAGCGCGCCGGGCGGCCGCGCGAGGGACCACCGACGCCCCAGCCGACGACGGCGTCCGGCCCCGCCTGGTACTTCGCGACGAGCCCGTGCTCGCGCACGAACGGCGAGTGCAGCGTCAGCGACACGCGCGACCCGGTATCGATGCTGAGCCGCGCGGGCAGTCCGTCGAGCGTGCCCTGCACGACCGGGATGCGGTCGGCAAGGTCGAACGGCACCACCTGCGCGTTCGCCGGCGGCACGAACTTCGCGTGCTCGACCAGCACGAGCTGCTTCGCCGCGTAGTCGATCGTGACGCCGAAGCGACGGAACATCTCGTAGCCGACGAGGCCGTCGCTTTCGTGCCCTTCGACCGCGGCGAGTCGCCCGAGGTCCATGATCACGAACACCGGCTGGTCGAGCACCGCGGCGCCGAGGCGCACCTCCTTCGCATGCGTGAACGCGACATCGACCAGCTCGTCGCCGACACCGCGCCCGGCGAGCTTGCCTTCGCCCTCGAGGCCGAACTTGCGCGCGGCAGCCGGCGTCAGCAGGTTCATGCCGCCGGTGTCGACGAGGAAGCGCGCGGGCTTGCCGTCGATCGAGCCGTTGGCATAGATGTGGTTGTTGACGAGGTCGAATGGCACGCGCGTGGCGCCGTCGGCCGCGGCGATGCGCGCGGTCGCGGTCATCGCGGGGGGCGCGAAGTCGGCGTCGGCGATCTCGACGCCGGGCACATGGCGGTCGATGACCGCTTCGACGCGGTTGCGCGCATCGGTTCGTCCGGCGGTGTCGACGACATCGGTGACCGAGCGGAACGGCAGGCGCAGGCCATCGACCTCGCGCCAGTCGCCGAGCGTCGTGATCGCGGTGTCGGCGCCCTGCTTCTGCTCGATACGCACGAGCAGGTGGGTCTGCGCGTCGAACCACAGCGTGAGCGCGTCGCCGTCCCCTGGCGTCACCGTGACGACGTCGTGCGCGCGGCCTTCATGGGCGCGCCGTTGCGGCGCGGAGAGCTTCGCCGGATGGCGACCGGGATCCCAGTAGCCGCGCGCGTCCAGCCAGGCCTGGCTGCGTGCCGCGCGCAGCGCTTCGGGCGCATCGCGCCGGGCGACTTCACCGCCCGGATCGCGCGACCACGCGACGACGCCGTCATAACCCTGCGCGCCGTCGATCGGACCGAGCGTGTAGTGGCTCACCGATCGACCGGTCGCGACGTCCACGGTGGCGTCGTACGCGCCTTCGAGCCCGCCGGCCTTCAGCGTGCCTTCGGAGCGCAGCGTCTCGACGCGATCCCAGCGCGCTCCGCCGCTGGCGGCCTTGTAGCGCGCGAACACGTCGCCCGCATCGTCGGCGCGCGCGCCGATCGCGAAGCCGAGCAGCAGCCATCCGACTGCGATCACGTTGCGAAGCATCCAGGTTCTCCTCGTCGATGGCGGGCGCGCTTGCGGCGCGCCCGCGTTGATTGAATAATTGCACTGAATTTCAACAACGGCAACCCAACCTATGGCACGGACAAGGCGAGGCGCCGAGATCGAGGACGCGCGCGAGATCGCGCTGCTGGCCTCGCCGACGCGGATCGAGATCGTCGACACGCTCGAATCGATCGGGCATGCGGTCAGCGTGGCCGAACTGGCGACCGCGCTCGGGCGACCCGCGGACGGGCTCTACTACCACCTGCGCCAGCTCGCCGCGGGCGGGTTGATCGAAGAGGAGGCGTCGCCTGAGGGCAGGCGCTATCGCACGCGGTCCCGCGCGAGCGACCGCCTGCGCCTGCGCTACCGACCGGGCAGGACCGCGAACGCGCGCGAAGTAGCACGCGTCGCCGCGAGCGTGCTGCGCGTGGCAGGGAGGGATTTCGAGCGCGCGATCGCAGACCCCGCGACCGTGGTCGAGGGTACGCAGCGCGAACTCTGGGCCGCGCGCGGCAAGGGCTGGGTCGGCACGGGAGAACTCGCGGAGATCAACCGCCTGCTCGCGCGCCTGATGGACCTGCTGCAACAGCCGCGCAGCGCGAAGCGCGACCGACTCGTGGCGCTGACCTGGCTGCTGGCCCCGCTCGAACCGCGCCCTGCCCGACGCGGGCGGGAGACCGGGCGCTGAGGGCGATCGTCCTGTCCAAATCCATACCGTGGAGCGCACAAGGCCACGCCGAACGGCTTGTGCGGATCCGTTCGCGCCGAGCGCAGCGACCGCAGGCCGCCCGTTCTGCGTGCGCTCGGTGTGCCCCGCGTCCGGTGTTCCCGATGGCTCCTCAGTCGAACCCGTCCGCGAAGATCACGTTGGCGTGTTCGCTCCACCAGACCAGCAGGTCGCGCAGTGCGAGCGCGTGGTTCTGCGCAGGCGGATCGCCGGCCTGGTTGTCGCCGTTGATGCCGTGGCAACCGTCGCAGGCGCGGATCTCGCCGGGCTGCACGTTGATCCAGTAGCGCTCGCGCACGACCGGATCGCCGGCGGGCGTGAGGCTCTGCCAACTCATCGCGCGCTGCGCGGGCACGATCGCCGCGATCGAGCCGTCGCTGCCGATCTTGACCGCGCCCTCGGGCGCACCCGGCGCCGGCGGCATGAACGCGAGCGCGGACGCCTCGTGCAACGGACGCGCAAGCACGCGGCGACCGTTGCGCGGGTCCTCGGTGCCGCCCATGCCGCGCAGCAGGTCGGCCTGGAAGAACTGCATCCACGCGATGTCGCGTGGCGGCCCCGCACTGCCCACCGTCTGCACGCCGCCCGGCACGCGCAGGTTGTAGGGCTGCTGGCGGTCGGCATCGTCGCGTGCGGTCACGTTGCGGCTGACCAGCACGCCGAGCCCGCGCGCGCGCAGGAACGCGCGGAACGCCGCCGGATCGACGCCCGCATCGGCGAACACCTCCGCTTCGGATGCGTGCAGGACCGGCTCGCTCGTCAGCGGCGGCACCGCGCGCGGGCGCACCTCGACCGCGGACAGCTCCCACAGTGGCCCGTCGTAGCTGACCAGCACGTCGGGATCCCAGTACGACACGCTCTTCTCGATGCCGGGCGTCAGCGCCTCGACCGGCGTCGCCGTGCCCGCACCCAGTTGCAGCCGCTGCAGGCGGAATGCATAGGGCGACAGCGGATGCTCGCGCGTGCCCGCGTTGTAGGCGTACTGCCAGGCATCGGTCCACGATGCGACGAACTGGCCGTCGGAAAGCGGCAACGGATCGCGGTAGCGGCCCGGGAACGACGCGGGCGCGCTGTCGTAGAGCCCGCGCGCGCTGCGCGGCGCGTGGTAGGTGATCACGAGGTCGTCCGCGTTCGCACTCGGCGCGGCCTGGATCGACACGAGCTGGCCGGAGGCGTGGGTGTAGAACTCCGGCGCGTCGATCGCGTAGTAGCGCCCCGCGAGCGTCGGATCCTCGGCGAGCTGCAGCATGTTCTCGACCGGATTCGGATTGGTGCGTCCGGAAACGTCGTCGATGAACTCGTCGAGCGCCGGGTCGTCGATGAAGCTCTGCGGGAAGTAGTCATGCAACTCGTGGCGACCGACATGGTTGAGCGTCTCTTCGACGCTGCCGTCCTGGTTCAGCATCCACGGGAAGAAGAAGTTGAAGCGGTGGCCGTTGAGTCCCGAGCCCGGCACCGCCGTCAGCGCCTCCGGGTAGATCTCGGGCGCGCGCGGGCCGCGCGCGGCATTCGCGGCTTCGCTCGCGTAGTCGAACGTGCCGTAGACCGACGGCTGGCCCTCGCCTTCGGCCTCCGCATCGGCCGCGGCCTGCTGGTCGGTCTGCAGGTGGTCCCAGCGCGTGAACAGTACGCGCCCGAAGCTGTCGATGAAGGGTCCGAACGAACCCGAGGGGGAGTGCTGGAGCAGCGTCAGGCTGCCGTCGGGCGAAAGCTTCCAGAGTCCGCTGGTGGAGTGCGTGGATTCGTATTCATCGAGCTGCGGATACAGGTGGCGTCGGCCGTCGCGCGGGCGATCGCTCGCGAAGACGATGCTGCCATCGGATGCATAGGCGGGCTCGACGTTGTTGCAGTCGGCCGGCTGGCCCTGGACGCGCGTGATCGCGACCGTCTCGCCCTGGCCGAAACCGGTCGCTTCATACAGCTGCCAATACCATTCTCCGACCTGGTACTGCGCGGTCGGCGCGCCGACGAGCATGCTGAATACCGCGGTGTCGCCCGCGAAGTTGACTGCGGGATCGCGCACCGCGATCGCGTTCGCGCCCTGCTGGCCCGCGTTGCCGTAGCCGGCTTCCTGGGTCAGGTTGCGGCGGCTGCCGTCGGGATAGCGGATCCACAGATCGCCGCCGCGCGCAACCGACTGCATGCCACCGTGATGGTTCGCGAACACCGACCCGATCGTCGCGAAGTCGCCCGGCACCGGCACCTGGGTCACGAACAGGATCGGATTCGGCAACAGCGCCGGCGCGCCGGCCTGTGCCGACAACGGCGCCGCCGGCCACCCCGCGAGCGCACAGAGCAACGCGAGCGCACAGGTCAGGCGCGGATCGAAACGGCTGCAACGCTTGGACATGGAACCCCCTGCTGGCTGATCGGATACCAACGCGCGCGGGCGGCGCAACGAACGTTTCCGCGGCGATGGTCAATGCTCGTAACGAGGATCGGGTGGAAAGTGGGACAGTTTCCCGAGTCGTGCCGGCGCAACCGTGACGGCGTTCGCGCCATCCGCGTACGGCCGGTCACGATCGCATCCGCGGCCCGGGCCGCTACACTGGGCGGCCGCCGTGCCGGAGAGCGCCATGAAACCCGAACCAGAAGCCCCCGTGACCGCCGCCGAGGCCGAGCAGGCCGTGCGCACGCTGCTGCGCTGGGCCGGCGAGGATCCCGCGCGCGAGGGGCTGGTCGACACGCCCGCGCGCGTGGTGCGCGCCTACCGCGACTGGTTCTCGGGGTATGAAATCGATCCGGCCGAATACCTCGGCCGCACGTTCGAGGAGGTCGCGGGCTACGACGAGATGATCGTGCTGCGCGACATCCCGTTCGAATCGTTCTGCGAGCATCACATGGCGCCGATCATCGGTCGCGCGCACGTCGGCTACCTGCCGACCGACAAGGTCGTCGGCATCTCCAAGCTCGCGCGCGTCGTCGACGCGTATGCGCGTCGCTTCCAGGTGCAGGAGAAGCTGACCGCGCAGATCGCGCATTGCATCGGTCTCGTGCTGAAGCCGCGCGGCGTCGGTGTCGTCGTCGATGCGGTACACCAGTGCATGACCACGCGCGGCGTGCACAAGCGCGGCGTTTCGATGATCACGAGCCAGATGCTCGGTACATTCCGCGAGGATGCGCGCACGCGCGCCGAGTTCCTGCGCTTCATCGACATCGACAATGGGCGGTGAGGGGAGGGCTGAGGGCTGAGGGCCGGGAAGAGCGGCACCGGGCATCGGCGTCGCGCCGGCGCCTGCCGGGGTCGGGTCACTGTACTTCCGGCTACTCGCCATTCAACGGGTCGAGGGGTGCACCGGGACGACGCGTTCTCCCAATTCAATTCCCTGTTCACGATTCCCCATTCCCGGTATCGTGCGCGCCGCAACCGCGCCGCAGGATCAGCGTGAATCCGTCCCTTCCGACCGGACCGCGGCGCGCCGCGGTCGTCTTCATCTTCGTCACCGTGCTGATCGACGTGCTGTCGTTCGGCATCATCATCCCGGTGCTGCCGCATCTGGTCGAGCAGCTCGCGGGCGGCGGCATCGCGCTGGCCGCGATGTGGGTCGGCCTGTTCGGTACGCTGTTCGCGGCGATCCAGTTCGTCTGCTCGCCGATCCAGGGCAGCCTCTCGGACCGTTACGGACGGCGGCCGGTGATCCTGCTCTCGAACCTCGGCATCGGCCTCGACTTCGTGTTCATGGCGCTGGCGGGCACGCTGCCGCTGCTGCTGATCGGGCGCTGCCTCTCGGGCATCACGGCCGCGAGCTTCACGACCGCGAACGCGTACATCGCCGACGTCACGCCGCCGGAAAAGCGCGCCGCGAGTTACGGACTGCTCGGCGCCGCGTTCGGCATCGGCTTCATCGTCGGGCCCGCATTCGGCGGGCTGCTGGGCGACTACCACGTGCGCGCGCCGTTCTGGGCCGCGGCGGTGCTCGCGCTGGCGAACTTCTGCTACGGCTACTTCATCCTGCCCGAGTCGCTGCCGCCGGAACGGCGCAGCGCGCGCTTCGACTGGCGCCACGCCAATCCGTTCGGCTCGCTGCTGATGCTGCGCCGCTACCACGGCGTGTTCGGGCTCGCGAGCGTGGTGCTGATGAGCAATCTCGCCCACTATGCGCTGCAGAGCGTGTTCGTGCTGTACGCCGATTACCGCTACGGCTGGGGCGCGCAGAAGGTCGGCTACACGCTCGCGCTGGTCGGACTGTGCAATGCGATCGTGCAGGCCTGGCTCGTGCGCAAGCTGGTGCCGCGCATCGGCGAGCGGCGCACGCTGCTGGTCGGACTCGTGTTCGGCGCGCTGTCGTTCCTCGTGATGGCGTTCGCCGGCAACGGCCCCCTGTTCCTCGCCGCGATCCCGATGCTCGCGCTGTGGGGCCTCGCGGGGCCCGCGACGCAGGCGCTGATCACGCACCGCGTCGATCCGCACGAGCAGGGGCGCCTGCAAGGCGCGGTGTCGAGCCTTGCGAGCCTCGCGGGCATCTTCGGGCCGGCACTGTTCACGCAGGTGTTCGCCTTGTTCATCAGCGACCACGCGCCATTGAGTCTGCCGGGCGCCCCGTTCCTGATGTCGACGGCGATGCTCGCGGTCGCGCTTTGCGTGGCCGTGCGCGTGACCGCCTCGATGCCGCGCCACATCCATTCCGGGGCGCGTGCCTCGACCGAGGCCGCCGCGCTCGACGAGACCGTCGCGCGCGACGCGCACTGAGCGAGCCGGCCGGTGGCACGCCCGCGACCGGCCGGGTGGCGGCGAGACCCCCGCATCGCGACAATGCGACTCCTCCCCCGAATCAACCTGCTGCAATGCGAACGATCGGCCTGATTGGCGGCATGAGCTGGGAGTCGACACTCCCCTACTATCGCATCGTCAACGAAGCCACGCGCGAGCGGCTCGGCGGGTTGCATTCGTCGCGCCTCGTGCTCGTCAGCGTCGACTTCCACGAGATCGAGCGGCTGCAACACGCGGGCGACTGGACCGCCGCCGGCGCCTGCCTCGCAGACGCGGCGCGCGCGCTGCAGTCGGCCGGCGCCGATTTCATCGTGCTCTGCACGAACACGATGCACAGGGTGGCGCCGGCGATCGAAGCTGCGGTCACGATCCCGCTGCTGCACATCGCCGACGCGACCGCGGCCGCGATCCGCGCCGACGGGCTGACCCGCGTGGGCCTTCTCGGCACGCGTTTCACGATGGAGCAGGCGTTCTACCGCGAGCGCCTCGAGCAACGGCACGGCATCGAGGTGATCGTGCCCGACGAGGCCGATCGCACGTTCGTGCACGCGGTCATCTACGAGGAACTCTGCGCAGGCCGCGTGCTCGACGCGTCGCGCGACGGCTATCGACGCGTGATCGCCGGCCTGGTCGCACGCGGCGCTGAGGCCGTCATCCTCGGCTGTACCGAAATCGGCCTGCTGGTCGGCGACGACGATGCGGCGGTGCCGCTCTACGACACCACGCGCCTGCATGCACTCGCCGCAGTCGATCGCGCACTGCCCGGATTCGGTTCGCGCTGAGCGCAGCGGCCGCAGGCGGCGGAGTCGAAGCGCATGCGCGCCGACGTTGCGACGCGATCGGGCCCTTCGACTCCGGCCTTCGGCCTGCGCCCAGGGCGAATGGAGATGGGGAGCGCGGCGGCCTCTCGCGTCCGTTCGCGTCAGTCGTCGTACTTGACCGAACAGCCGTAGGGTTCGGTCGTCGCGACGCTGACCGGCTTGCCGGCCGCGATCTCGGCGAGCGCCTGGCGCGCGTACTGCGTCGCTTCCTTGATGTCCTCGACGTCGGCGCTCGGGATCGAGTCGATCGCGCCGTTGTAGCGCAGGATCCCGTCGCGATCGATGATCGCGATCTGCGGGGTGGTCTTCGCGGCGTACGCGCGACCGACCGATCCGTCGCTGTCGAGGAGATACGCGGCCGGCCTGGCCCCCTGCTCGGCGACCCAGGCTTTCGCGGCCGCCGCGTCGAGGTGGCCCTGCTTGCCGGCCGCGCCCGAGTTCACGCTGAGCCAGACCACGCCGGCCGCCGCGGCCTCGCCCTGTTGCGCCTGCATGTTGCCGGCGCCGTAGTGCTTGCGCACGAACGGGCATTGCGGATTGTTCCATTCGAGCACGACGATCTTGCCCTTGTAGTCGGCAAGCGACTGCGCGCGGCCGTCGCTGTCGGTCGTGCTGAATGCGGGCGCGGCCTCGCCGATCACGGGCTTGGCGAGCACGGGGCCGACGAAGGCAAGCAGGGCGCTGGCGACGAGGCAGGTCAGGGTGTTCATGGCGTTCTCCATCAGCGGGGCGGGGCGGAAGGTGGGGCGGCGCGGTCGTGCAGCGGCAGCGACACGGCCCACGCGCGCCGGCCGTCTTCGCCGGATGCGGTCAGCACGAGGTCGAAGCGGTCGGGCGCCTGCGTGAAGTATTCGCTGCGGCCTGCATCGATCACGAGCGCATCGGCGTCGCGGCGGAAGGTCGGTACGCGATTGTCGAGCAGCTTGCGCTGCACCGCATGCGCATCGAGCGACTCGGCCGGCGGGAGGTCCGTGCCGTGCAGCCGGATCTGGATGCGCTCGCCATCGAGTTCGGCCCGGCCCCGCCACGTCGCAGGCCGTGGCCGCTCGCGCTCCGCACGTTCGAACAACGCGGACCAGCGCGCGTCGATCGCAGGCTGCGCCGCGACCGGCAGCTCGATCGAGACCGCATCCTTGCCCGGGATGCATGCCTCGCGGCAGGCCAGCCACTTGACCTCGGCCTCGATGCGTACGCGCGTGCCGGGACGCGCGTCGACGGGGACGGCGAGCGTCACCGGCAGCACGATTTCGTCGTCGTAGCCGAAGTTCTGCAGGCTCCCGACGGCGAAGCGCTGCGGCGATGGCCATTGGATCGCAGCCGCGACGTATCCGGGCGGAAGCTCCCATGCAACCCGCGTCGGAAGGCCCGAATCGCCCGGGTTGATCCAGTAGCTGTGCCAGTGCGGCGCGTGGCGCAGGCGCAGGCCGAGCTGCGCGCTTGCGCCGGGCTGCAACGCATCGGTGCGCGCGACCAGGTCGACTGCGAGTGGTTGCCCGGCGTCGGTCGTCGACGCGGATGCGTGCGGCGCGCAAACCACCGTGGCCAGCGCCGCAGCGCCGAGCATGGCCGCGAAGCCGCGCGCGGAGCGGGTTGCGGACGTCATCGAGGACCCTCGTTCGGCAAGCCTGGTGACCGAGACCGCCGCCGGCAGCGAAAGGTTGCATCGAGGCCGGCGCGAATCGACGGACTCTCGCGGCGAGGGCGCATCACACGCCGCCGAACAATGCGCCCTGCCCGCCGCCGTACCGCGGCACGCCGTCGATGAGCCGGGCCGGTTCGCGGAACGCGTGCGCGACGACGCCGGTCGCGAGGATGTGGAGCACGCGCCAGCCGTGCAGTTCGAGGTCGTCCGCGATCAGCGAGCGGTGGCAGCGCCACCAGAGCAGCTCCGCGCACATCAGCGCGCAGCGTTGCGCGCTGGCGAGTGCGCAGACCTCGTCGAACGCCGCGCGATAGTCGGGGTCGGCCAGGTGATCGGCATAGCCGCGAAACGCGTCGTTGCGCCAGACGCCATTGGGTGAATCCGCGCGCGGCTTGCGCCGGCCGCCGAGCGCGACGAAATGGCGGTAGTCGATGCCTGCGTCCGCGAGTCCGACGGCGAGCGCTTCGGTCCCGAACTGCGGATGCCGGCGCGAGCCCGGGAAGCGCCGCACGTCGGCAACGAGTTCGATCCGCTCGGATGCCAGGCGCGCGACGAACGCGTCGAGCGACAGCGTCGAGTGGCCGATGGTCCAGATCGTCGGTGCAGCCGCCATGGCCTCGTTTCGTCTCGTCTCGGTGGGGCCCTTTCGGCACTGGCCGACGGCCCCCATCTGCACCAGCATGACCCCGCCGAACTGAACCGGCGGTTGCCTGGAGGCTTCGATGCTGACGTTCCTGCTCTGGCTGCTGCTGCTCGTGGTGTGCTGGCCGCTCGCATTGCTCGCGCTGCTGCTCTACCCGCTGGTGTGGCTGGTCTTGCTGCCGTTCCGCCTGCTCGGCTTCGCGGTCGAGGGCGTGCTCGGGTTCGTGCGCGCGCTCGTGATGCTGCCCGCGCGCGTGCTCGGCGGGCGACCGGCGTGACGGGCCCCGCTGCGCTCGATCCGCGCGCAACGGAAGTGCTCGGGTTCTGGTTCGACGAAGCGGCGACGGCGGCCGAAGCCAGCGCGCGCTGGTTCGGCCGGGACGATGCGTTCGACGCCGCGATCCGCGCGCGCTTCGCGGCGCTGCGCGAGGAGGCGGTCGCCGGGGATCTCGATGCGTGGCTCGTGGACCCGCGCGGACGGCTCGCGCTGATCCTGCTGGTCGACCAGTTCTCGCGCAATCTTTTCCGCGGCGATCCACGCGCGTTCGAACACGATCCGCTCGCGCGCCGCTGGAGCCTCGACGGCATCGACGCCGGCGCCGACCGCACGTTGCAACCGATCGAACGCGTGTTCTTCTACCTGCCGCTCGAGCATTCCGAAGCGCTCGCGGACCAGCGGCGCTCGGTGCAGTTGTTCACCGCGCTGCGAGACGAAGCGCCTGGCGACCGGCGCGACGAGTTCGACGTGTTCCTCGATTACGCGCGTCGACATCATGACGTGATCGCGCAGCACGGCCGCTTCCCGCACCGCAACGCGGTACTCGGGCGCACTTCGACGCCCGCGGAAGCGGCCTACCTCGCGCAGCCGGACGCGGGCTTCTGATCGGCGCGTCGTCGGGCCTGGCGCGCGCGCACGCGATCAGGGCACGCGTTCGAAGCCATCCTCGAACAGGCGATCACCCGGGCCCCCGCAGGTCTGCCGGTTGCAGCGCGCGAGCTTGATGTCGAGCAGCGACTGGTCGAAGTACGCAATGACGACCGCGCCATCGTGGTCGATCGCGAGGTCGGCATCGATGCCCGTGACGAGGCCGTTGCCGGAGCGCTCGATCAGCACGCGCTCCACGGACTGGCAGCTCGGCTCGCCGCATTCCGCCACGTACAGCGCGGTGAACGTCGGCACGGAGGCGCTCTGCCGCTGGTAGGCGATCACCGGTCGACCGTCCTGGCGCACCCCGATCGACGTGCTGTCGTCGAACCCGATCGCGAAATCGCCGTCGTCGATGACCGTCGACGACACGTTGCCATCGCAGTCCGGATCCGCGCAGCGACCGAAGCGCAGCACGGGTTCGGCCACGCCGAGGTGCGAGAACACGGGCAGGTCGTCGGTCCCGATCGTCATGTCCTGCCCGACGCCGGCCGGCGTGTTGGACTGGTAGTAAAGCGTCTGCTCCGCATCGGCGCAGGGCACGATCGAACAATCGAAGCCGTTGACGCCGACCAGGTCCTGCGCGCCCGTGAGGTTCTCCCACTGGCTGGAGACGAACGGGTCGTTGCGGCCTGCGAACGCGAGCGAGGCGAAATCGCCTGCGGTGATCTGTCCGCCGCCGTTCAAGGTTTCGATGTCCACGGCCGAACAGGCGGGCGTGACGCAGCGCGCATACGTCAACGTCCCCGCGGTGAAGTCGCGGTATGCGAAGGCCGCCCGGTTGTCGGGTCCGAAGGCCCAGTCGACATGGGCGCCGACGTCGTTCGGACCCGGATCGATCGTGAAGAAGTCGTGGCCACCGCCGGTGCAGTCCGCGCTGACGCAGCGCACGACGTCGAGCCGGCGTTCCGCGTTGTCCTGGAACGCGATCGCGGGGTTTCCGGCCGGCGTGATCGCGAGCGCGAAGTGCGCCGACGTGAGGTAGGTCCCCGTGAGCTCGACGACCATCACGTCGGTGCAGTCCCAGTTGTTGCACTTGGCGACGCGCAGCTTGTTCTGCAGCGTGCGGTAGGCGACCACGGGCAGGCCGTCGGCACCGATCGCGAGCGAGGGCTGGCCGGCCATGCTGGTGTCGTCGATCGTGGTCACGGTCGCAGCGTTCGCGCCGGCGATGCACAGCGCGAACACGACGCAGGCGCAGGCGCGCCACCGCTGGCGCATGCCGCGATCGAGCGCGCGGCGGCGGGAGGAAACGATCGGGGATGTCATGTCGAGGTTCTCCGGGGTGACCGGCGCAGCCTCGCGACCGCCGCGCGGCGAGTCTCACCATGCGCGTGTGATTTCGATCCAATTTCGATGCAGGCGTCGGGAGGCCGTGGCGCACCCGGGGTTTTGCGGAGGACCTCGCCGCCACGCCCCTCCCGCAAACGGTCTCCGGATAGGTTTCAGCCCCGAGCTCTTCGCCAGGGCACTTGCGCCCCTTCAGGCCGCCGCGGCGAACCCGAGCTGCGCGGGCTCGAATGCCATGCGCCGCGCACCGAGGTCGGCTTCCGCGATGACGCGCCTGCGCGTGACCTTCACCAGCCAGGTGTGCTGCTCGAGCGGGGCCTTCGACCGGAACGCGGTCGGCGACAGCACGGCGAGGCACGCGCGATGTTGCGGATCGCGCACCGAGCGATAGCGGATCAGCGCGATGCCCGCCTCACGAGCGTCGCGCGCGAGTGCCTGTGTCGCGGCATAGGACGATGGATCCTCCCACTCCACGCGACGCGGTGCGAACGGCGCATCGGTCAAGGCAAAGCCGGCCCCGGCGACATCCGCACGGAATGCCGTGTGCGGCACCGGCGGCAAGTCGGGCGTGCCCGGTGAATCGGCGAGGAAGCGCAGGCGCCAGTACGCGACTTCCGCGAGCGCGGTCTCGAGCGCACTCGCGCCGTACCAGACACCGGCATCACCGATGCCACGGAATCTCGACCCCGCGGGCGGCGGCGCCGGATAGCGGAAAGGCGTCGCGAGGAGGTAATGCAGCGGCGCCGCGTCGGCGGGCGTCGGCGGCTTGGCCTGCTCGAGCAGGTCCTCGAGCAGTGCCTGCTCGGCAAGCGTATCGACCAGACGCATCGTCGATGCGCGGTGTTGGACCTCGACCACGCGCCAGGGCCTGGCCGCGAGGCGGCGCGCAGCGCCTTTGAGGGTTTCGACGTTCATGTGCGGGCGCGTCTGTCGCGGAGGGCTCGCACAGCGTCCGCCGCGCGCGTCGCATCGGCTGCGATGCGGCGCGAACATTCAGCGCCGTTCACAGCCGTGCGCGTGCGCTGTCGAGGTAGTGCAGCACGTGGACCAGACCCTCGGCGCTGCGCAGGCGGTCGAGTGGGCGCGCGCCTGCGAACGCGAGGTTCGGCGATTCGAGCCAGGCGCGCGCCGCGCCGTCGTTGGATCCGACGATCGCGTCGAGCGAGCGGAACACGCGGACCCACAGCCGCGCCAGCTCACCGGCCTTGCTGTCCGGATCGATCGGCGCCGCGCGCGCGCGCGAGATCGTCGAGGCGCTGACGCCGATGATTTCGGCCAGCGTGCGCTGCGGCACACCAAGCACTTCGGCCGCGCGCAGCGTCGCCTTGGTGAGTACCGCGGCCGCATCGGCGGCGGCGGCCGGCGCGGGAACGCGGTTCGGGGAAGCGGCCATCGGGGTCTCCCGTTGCACCTGCAATCATCCGCCTATGAACGTGCAACTGCAACCACGCTGGCCGCACCGGGAGCATTCCACCGCGGTGCTGCGTGTTGCACACTGCACGCATGCCCGCCAAGCCGCATTCACCCGCGAGCGAACGCAATCGCGATCCGATCCTCGGCGTGCTGCAGCCGTTCTTCGCCGACCGTCTGCGCGTGCTCGAGATCGGCAGCGGCACCGGCCAGCACGCGGTGCATTTTGCGCGCGCGCTGCCCTGGCTTCGCTGGCAGGCCACCGATCGCCACGCGAACCTGGCCGGCATCCGCACCTGGCTCGACGAGGCCGCGCTGGCGAATGCGCCGCCCCCGCTCGAGCTCGACGTGACCGGCGCGTGGCCGCTGGAAACCTTCGATGCCGTGTTCAGTGCGAACACGCTGCACATCATGTCCTGGACCGAGGTCGAGACGATGTTCGCCGCGCTGCCCGGCGCGACCACCGCCGACGCGAAGCTCGCGATCTACGGCCCGTTCAACGTCGGCGGTCGCTTCACGAGCGACAGCAATGCCGCATTCGATGCCTCGCTGAAGGCGCAATCGCCCGCGATGGGCATCCGCGATGTCGCGGCCGTCGACGCGCTCGCGCGCGCCGCCGGCTTCGAGCTCGTAGACGACGTGCCGATGCCAGCGAACAACCGCATGCGGCTCTGGCATCGGGGCGCGCCGGGGCCACGCCTGCGGGCATGATCGGGATCGCCGGATGCGCCGCGCGTCCGATGCGGGCGCTCGCGTGCGTCGAGTGCAAGGCATCGACCACGTCCGCAACAAGGAGGAACCATGCGCATGCCGATCCTGTTTCTCTCGTGCGCGCTGGCATGGCCAGGCTCGGCATTCCCCGCCGATCCTTCGGCGGGCGCCGTGTTCGAGCAGCTCAAGTCGTTCGCGGGTCACTGGCGGTCCGCCGATCCCGCCCATGCCACGCGCGTGGAGTTCGAATCAATCGCGAACGGCAGCACCCTGGTCGAGACCTGGACGATGAGCCCGACCCGCCAGTCGATGACCGTCTACACGATGGACGGGGATCGGCTGCTGGCGACCCACTATTGCCCGCAGGGCAACGCGCCGCGATTGAAGTACGCGCGCACCGACGCATCGGGCGCGCACCATTTCGAGTTCCTCGACGGCGCGAACCTGCAGGATCCCGGCGGATCGCACGCGCACGCGTTCTGGGTGCGCGAGGACGACGGCGGCGCGATCACGCGCGGCGAAACCTACATTTCCAATTCGGCCCGCTACGATCCGGCGAAAGACGCGGCGAGCACCGAACGCTTCACGCGCGTGCGATAGCGGCTGCGCGGCGGCCGCGTGTTGCGTGCCGTCCTGCCCGACGACCCTCCAACCCCGCCAAGCCGCCCCGTTCCCATGCACGAACTTCGGATCACCACCGACAAGCACCTCCTCGACCTGCCACTGATCCACCGCTTCCTTTCCGGACACACGTACTGGGCGCGCGGCATCCCGTATCCGCTGCTGCAGCGCGCGATCTCGAACTCGCTGTGTTTCGGCGGTTTCCTCGGAGATGCGCAGGTGGCGTTCGCGCGCGTGATTTCCGACTACGCGACGTTCGCGAACCTCGTCGACGTGTTCGTGCTGCCCGAGCACCGGGGCAAGGGCCATTCAACGACATTGATGGACGCGGTCTGCGCCCATCCCGACCTGCAGGGCCTGCGGCGGTTCACGCTCGCGACCGGCGATGCACATGGCCTGTATGCGCGCTACGGCTTCACCGCGCCCGCCCATCCGCACACGCTGATGGAACGCTACGTTCCGGACCTTTATGCGCGCGCCGACGCGCCTGTTGCATGAGCACGCGCGTGAAATGTCCGGCCGGCGCCGAGGCGTCGATCACCGCATCGGGGGGCGGTCCTGGTCCAGGCTTCGAGCCCGATGTCGATTCGCGGGCGTCCCACTCGTCGAGATCCGGCATCCATCCCGAGCGGAGTCGATCGATGAAGACGTTCCTGGCCATCTACCTTGGCACCGAAGACGCGATGTCCGACTGGAACCGCCTGCCCGAAGCCGAGCGTGAGCGGCGGCAGCACGAAGGGACCGCGCGCTGGCGTGCCTGGGCCGAGCACCATGCTGCGTCGATCGTCGACTACGGCGGTCCGCTCGGCCGCACCAAGGCGGTGTCGGCCGCGGGCATCGCCGACGTGCGCAATGCGATGGCCGCCTGGGTGATCGTGCGCGCGGACAGCCACGAGCACGCCGCGCGGATGTTCGAAGGGCACGCGCATTTCACGCTCTTCCCCGGCCAATCGGTCGAGATCATGGAGTGCCTGCCGATGCCTGCGCGATCGTAGCCGGGCCACGCCTCGCCGCCGCCGACGGCGACGACGCGCTCGCGCGCTCGCCGGCATACCATCACGCACATGGCCGACGATCCTTCCAACGGTTGGGACGCCGTCGCGAGCGCGTTCATCGCCGCGCGTTCGGGCGCCGGCGCGGACGTGGTGCGCGCGTGGAGTCGTTCACTGCCCGCGGGCGCGGCCGTGCTCGACCTCGGCTGCGGCGCCGGCGTGCCGGTGTCGGTCGTGCTCGCGGAACAGGGCTGCCGCCTGCACGGCGTGGATGCCTCGCCCACGCTGGTCGAGGCATGGCGGCGCCGGTTCCCGCATGCACCGGTCGCATGCGAGGCGGCCGAAGCGTCTGCGTTCTTCGACCGCCGCTTCGACGCAATCGTCGCGGTCGGCCTCATGTTCCTGCTCGAACCCGCGGCGCAACGGGCCGTGATCGCGCGCGTGGCGGCTGCGCTGGTTCCCGGCGGACGCTTCCTGTTCACCGCGCCGGCGCAGGCGGTGCGCTGGAACGACCTGCTCACGCGACGCGCGTCGGTGTCGCTCGGTCGCGATGCGTACCGGAGCCTGCTCGCCGAAGCCGGCCTGCAGCTGGAGCGCGAGTCGACCGATGAAGGCGGCAACCACTATTTCGATGCCATGCGCGTGCACGCGAGCGATCAATCGGTGGAGCCGGATTGATGCCG
>DAIOWG010000002.1:0-22665 GCA_036758645.1 Dokdonella sp.
TCGCGAGCTTGGGCACGTCGCGGTAGGCCTCGATCAGGGAGTCGGAGAACTCCAGCGGATGCGAGGTGGTGAAGCGGATCCGGTCGATGCCTTCGATCTCGGCGATCGTGCGGATCAGCAGGGCGAGGTCGGCGACGACCGGGCTGGATCCATCTTCCACCGGCGCGATCGGTCCGCGGTAGGCATTGACGTTCTGGCCCAGCAGGTTCACTTCGCGCACGCCCTGCGCAGCCAGCTGCAGCACCTCCACCAGCACGTCCTCGAACGGCCGGCTGACCTCCTCGCCGCGGGTATAGGGCACCACGCAGAAGCTGCAGTACTTGCTGCAGCCCTCCATGATCGAGACGAACGCGCTCGGTCCCTCGGCCCGCGGCTCGGGCAGGCGGTCGAACTTCTCGATCTCGGGGAAGCTGATGTCGACCTGGGGCTGGCCGGAGGCGCGGCGCGCGCGGATCAGCTCCGGCAGGCGATGCAGGGTCTGGGGTCCGAAGACCAGGTCCACGTACGGGGCCCGCTTCACGATCGCCGCGCCCTCCTGGGAAGCCACGCAACCGCCCACGCCGATCAGGACCGGACGACCGCCCTGCTTGAGGCTGCGCCAGCGACCGAGCTGGCTGAACACCTTTTCCTGCGCTTTTTCGCGGATCGAGCAGGTATTGACCAGGATCACGTCGGCTTCTTCGGCGATCGTGGTCAGCTCTAGCCCGTCGGATGCGGCCAGCACGTCGGCCATCTTGGCCGAGTCGTACTCGTTCATCTGGCAACCGTGGGTCTTGATGTAGAGCTTGCCGGTCATGAGTCGAAAACCGCGGGGGACTGCGGAGTTTAACATTGCGCGGCAAGGACTTAGCACGGGCATGCGACAGGCCCCGCGATCGGCCTCGGGGTCGGCCCCATGCTGCGGTGCGGCATCGAAGTCGCTTGGCAACGTGAGCAATGCATCGGAAACTCCTGACCCGATTCGGTTTCAATAGCGTTCATGTCGACACTCCGCCCCCTTGCCATCGGCCTTGCCGGCGCCGCATTCCTGTGCACGGGCGCGCTCGCGCGCGCGGGCACGCTGTACAAGTGCGACACCGCCGACGGGAGCGTCGCGTACACGAGTTCCAGGCAGGGCTTCCGCAACTGCAAGACGCTGTCGGTATTCGCAGATCCTCCGAAGCCGACTGCCGTCGCGGCTGCGGCCACGCCGGCGACGCCGGCTGCCGCGAAGGGTTGGGTCTATCGCGAGAATGTCGCCGAGCCCGTCAAGGCCGACTTCCGCGCGGTTGCCGCAGCGGTCGACGCGGCGCCCGCTGACATCCTGCGTGCGGACTTCGCGTCCGCGTCGGGCGGCGGCGGAACGACTGCGCGCACCCTCGTGTGGCAGGACTTCTCGACCGTGCAGGCCGACGTCGCGAGCAATGCAGCCACCGTCGGCAACCCGCTGTTCATCGCCGCTCCGTATCGATCGCCGCTGCGTGCGCAGGCACCGCGCGCGCCGACGGCGTCCATCGCGAAACCGGTGGAGGTCGCGAGCGCTGCGCCCGCGCGGTCCCCGCGCGTGCTGCGCGGCGCGGTGTACAAGGTCGACCGCAAGGACGGCATCACCGAGTACACCAACATCCGGCCCGCCGGCAAGACGTTCGCGGTGCTGTTCACCTACATCTCGACCTGCGTCGCCTGCGACATCCACTCGAAGATCGACTTCGCGCGCACCGCGCTCAACCTCGACGCGTTCAAGGACGAGATCGCGGCCGCCGCAGCGGATTTCGGCGTCGATGGCGCGTTGCTGCGGGCGGTGATCCACGCCGAGTCCGCGTTCAATCCGATGGCGCTGTCGAACAAGGGCGCGCAGGGCCTCATGCAGCTGATGCCGGGCACCGCGGGCGACCTCGGCGTGACCGATGCGTTCGACGTGTCGCAGAACATCCGCGGCGGCGCGCGATATCTCTCGCAGCTGCTGAAGAACTTCAATGGCGACAGCCTGCTCGCCACCGCCGCCTACAACGCCGGTCCCGGTGCCGTGCAGAAATACGGCGGCGTCCCGCCCTACGACGAAACCCAGGTCTACGTTCAGCGCGTGGCGACCTTGCGCGATCGCTATGCGAAGGCGTTGTGAAGCAGGGGTTAGGGGCGAGGGGCTAGGGGCTAGGGCAAGAATCGCATACGTGGTTCAACCAGAATCGTGGTGCAGCCATGTTCGAACGGCAGCACGCTACAGGTTTTCACTCGCCCCTAGCCCCTGGCCCCTGGCCCCCAGCCCCTCGCTACGCCCCCGTCGTACTCGGCGCCGGCCGTTCGGTCAGCACGAGATCGAGCGCGAACGGGAGGTTGCCGCGCAGTCCTTCGAGGCGGATCTTCGTGCCGGGCGCGAGGGCGGCTTCGCGGTTGCGCAGTTCGATCTGGTCGGCGATCGCGTCGCCGTCGAGCTTGAGCAGCAGGTCGCCGGGCAACAGACCCGCATGCGCGGCCGGGCTTTCGGGGCTGATCCGCATCAGCAGCACGCCTTGCGAGCGCGAGGTCGCGCCCGCGGGGGCCGGGATGTCGGTGTAATCGGCGCCGATCCAGCCGCGGATCACGCGGCCGTTGCGGATGATCTGCTCGAGCACTGCCTGCGCGGTCGCGACCGGGATCGCGAAGCCGATGCCCTCGGTCGCCTGCGCCTGGGTGGAGCGGCCATCCGCGCGCGGCGAGCGCGGGTAGAACGCGGTGTTGATGCCGATCAGTTCGCCGACCGCGTTGACGAGCGCGCCGCCGGAATTGCCCGCGTTGATCGCCGCATCGGTCTGGATGAAGTCCTCGTAAGCCGACATCCTGAGTTGGCGACCGGTTGCGCTGACGATGCCCATCGTGACGGTCTTGCCGAGCCCGACCGGATTGCCGATCGCGAGCACCACGTCGCCGACTTCCGCGCCCTGGCCATCGGGAACGTCGATCGCGGGCAGGTTGCCCGCATCGACCTTGAGCACGGCGAGGTCGGTCTCGGCATCGCTGCCGATCACCTGCGCCTGCGCGACGCGGCCGTCGTCGAGCGCGATCTGGATGTCATCGGCGCCGCTGATCACGTGGTTGTTGGTCAGCACGTAACCGTCGGCGCTGAAGATCACGCCGGAACCGAGGCTCTGGTCGCGACGCTTCATCAGCGGACCCGGCACGTACTGCAACAGGCGCTGCGTGAGGTCCGGGATCTGGTAGACGCGTCGGTAGGTGGTGATCTTGTTCGCGTAGATGTTGACCACCGCGGGTGACGCGCGCCCGACCGCCTCGGCGTAGGAAAACGGCCCGCGCCGCGATGCGGCCGGTGCTTCCGCCCGCGGCGCGTCGCTGCCGTTGCGCCCGCGCAACCCGTCGACGACGCCGGGTGCGAGCACGCTGAGCAGGAACGCGGCGGCGAGCCCGACGATGGCCCAGCGGACCAGGAAGCCGGCGAATTCGTAGGCGGTGCGCGTGCGCATCGTGGTCTCGTATGGGTCAGTGTCCCGGACGGTCGCGAGGCATGAGCCGATGCGTCCGCGCGGGCCCGGGGTAGCGGCGCATCGTCGCGTGGTCGCCGGGCGATCCGCACGGGCACGCGGCGATCCCGCTCGCCGGAGCTTGCACGGATTGCCCGAGATCGCGTGCACATCGCCGCACATCCGGCAACTTTGATTGTGCGCTGCAGGGGCGTTCGTTAAACTAACACGATTTTGGGGCATCGCCCCGGCACGCATCGGCGCGGCGCAAGCGCGCCGTGCCGGGCGCACGGATTCTTACTGATCTGCGGTATGCAGCGGAGTGCTGATGGCAAACGATGCTGTGGTGGACAAGGGGCGCCGTCGATTCCTGACCGCGACGACTTCGGTCGTCGGAGGCGCAGGCGTCGTGCTGGCGGCCATCCCCTTCGTCAAGTCATGGGAGCCGAGCGAGCGCGCGAAATCCGCGGGTGCGCCGGTACTGGCCGACATCGGCAAGATCGAAGCCGGGCAGAAGGTCACCTTCGAGTGGCGCGGCCTGCCGGTGTTCGTGGTGAACCGCACCAAGGCCCAGCTCGACGCGCTGCCTTCGGTCGACGAGAACCTGCGCGACCCGCAGTCGGAGAACGCGGCGCAGCAGCCCGAGTACGCGCGCAATGCCTACCGCTCGATCAAGCCCGAATGGCTGGTCGTGACCGGCATCTGCACGCACCTCGGGTGCGTCCCGGACTTCTTCCCCGAGCTCAAGCCCGAACCGTTCGACCCGCACTGGAAGGGCGGCTTCTACTGCCCTTGCCACAAGTCGCGCTTCGACGTCGCGGGCCGCGTCTACAACGGCGTGCCGGCGCCGTCCAACCTCGCGATCCCGCCGCACCACTTCGTCGATGACACCCACATCCTGATCGGCGTGAACCCCGGGGAGGCTGCGTGATGGGCACCACGATGACGCGCCTGCACCCGAAGAACCGCGTGCTCGGCTGGGTCGAGGAGCGCTTGCCGATCCTGTCGTTCCTGTCCTCGCACACGAGCGGCTACTACGCGCCGAAGAACTTCAACCTCTGGTACTACTTCGGCTCGCTCGCCCTGCTGGTGCTGGTCAACCAGATCCTGACCGGCATCTTCCTCACGATGCACTACAAGCCGGATGCGGCGCAGGCGTTCGCCTCCGTCGAATACATCATGCGCGACGTGCCGTGGGGCTGGCTGATCCGCTACATGCACTCGACCGGCGCGTCGCTGTTCTTCGTGGTCGTGTACCTGCACATGTTCCGCGGCCTCATGTACGGCTCGTTCAAGAAGCCTCGCGAGCTGGTTTGGATCCTCGGCATGCTGGTGTTCCTCGCGCTGATGGCCGAGGCGTTCATGGGCTACGTGCTGCCGTGGGGCAACATGTCGTTCTGGGGCGCGAAGGTGATCATCTCGCTGTTCGGCACGATCCCGTTCATCGGCGACGCGCTGGTCGAATGGATCATGGGCGACTACCTGCCCGCGGACGCGACGCTCAACCGCTTCTTCGCGCTGCACGTGATCGCGCTGCCGCTGGTGTTGCTGCTGCTGGTGGTGCTGCACCTCGGCGCGTTGCACGAAGTCGGCTCCAACAATCCCGACGGCGTCGAGATCAAGCAGAAGCTGAAGCCGGACGGCACGCCGCTCGACGGCATCGCGTTCCATCCGTACTACACGGTGAAGGACATCTTCGGCACCGGCTTCTTCCTGATGATCGCCGCGTTCATCGTGTTCTATGCGCCGACCTTCGGCGGATGGTTCCTCGAGCACGACAACTTCATCCCGGCCAACAACCTGGCCACGCCCACGCACATCAAGCCGGTGTGGTACTTCACGCCGTTCTACGCGATCCTGCGCATGGTGCCGTCCTTCTTCGGCAGCGCGATCTGGGGCGTGATCGCGATGTTCGCGTCGATCGCGGTGCTGTTCCTGATGCCGTGGCTCGACCGCGGCGAGGTCAAGTCGGTGCGCTACCGCGGGCTCGGCTACAAGGTCGCGCTCGGCCTGTTCGCGATCTCGTTCGTGATGCTGGGGGCGGTCGGCGCCGGCGTCAGCGCGGAGACGATCCCGAAGTGGTTCGGCGCCGATGCCGACGTGACCTTGCTCGACAACCTGTTCGGTCGCTTCTGGACCATCGTCTATTTCGGCTTCTTCCTCTTCATCTGGGTGTACACGCACTTCGGGTTCGAGAAGACCAGGCCGGTGCCGGAGCGGGTGACCACGCATGACTGAGGCCCTGATGACCAAGACCCTGCGCTCCGTGCGTCGCCTCGCGACGCTGCTCGCCTGCACCGCCGGGTTCACGGTGGGCGCAAGCGCGTTCGCCGCGGGCGGCGCCGGCCTGCAGCACGCGAACGTGAGCCTCGACGACGTCGCCTCGATGCAGCGGGGCGCGCGCCTGTTCTTCAACTACTGCGCGGGCTGCCATTCGCTGCAGTACCTGCGTTATTCGCGCATCGCCGAGGACCTGCAGCTCGACCCGAAGGACGTGCAGGCGAACTTCATGTTCGCCGGCGGCAAGATCGGCGACCACGCGCTCAGCACCCTGTCGGCCGCGGACGGCACCGCCTGGTTCGGCAAGGCGCCGCCGGATCTCTCGCTCGAGGCACGCTCCAAGGGCGTCGACTGGATCTACACCTACCTGAAGTCGTTCCACGTCGATCCGACGCAGCCGCTGGGCTGGAACAACACGCTGTTCGAAAACGCGTCGATGCCGAACGTGCTGTGGGAACTGCAGGGCGTGCAGGTGCTCGCGCCGAAAGCCGAGGCGCACGGCGATGCGCACGAGGCGGGCGCTGCGCACGCTGCCAGCCCGTTCACCTTGCGCAGCCCGGGCAGCCAGTCGCCCGAGCAGTTCGACCAGACGGTTCGGGACATCACGGCCTTCCTGCAGTACGCGGGCGAGCCGGCCGCGCTCAAGCGCGAATCGATGGGCGTGTGGGTGCTGCTCTACCTCGCGTTCTTCACCTTCCTCGCGTACCTGCTCAAGCACGAGTTCTGGAAGGACGTGCACTGACACACGCCGCGGGCGGCCACGGCCGCCCGCGGCCTGCACCCCGGACCTTCGATGGCTCGACCGGCGCGCGCGCCCTCGCGAGCGGGAGCGCGCACCTGGATCGTCGCCAACGCCGCGCATGCGGCGCGGCTCCTGCCCGGAACGCCCTAGGCGCGCGCTGCCCTGCGTAGTACATTCGGCGAGGGGCGGTTCTACGGGATGCAGGGGGATCGGACATGGCTTTGAACCAGCGCACGCGCACCGTGCTGACCCTCTATTCCGCGCGCGACTGCGTGCACTGCCACCGGGTCAGGATGGCGCTCGCGGCCAAGGGCGTGACCTACGACCACGTGCTGGTCGACCTCGACAATCCGCCCGAAGACCTGCTCGACCTCAATCCGTACAACTCGGTGCCGACCCTGGTCGACCGCGACCTCGTTCTCTACGACACCTCGGTCATCTGCGAGTACCTCGACGAGCGCTACCCGCACCCGCCGCTGATGCCGGTCGATCCGCTCTCTCGCGCGCGCCTGCGGCTCGCGATCGTCCGCATCGAGAACGACTGGCTCACGCTCGTCGACGAAATCGAAGCCGGGGGCCGCCAGGCCGAAACCGCGCGCAAGGCGTTGCGCGACGATCTCGTGCGCAACGCCGGCGCGTTCAAGGCCTCGCGTTTCTTCCTGAGCCCGGAAATCAGCCTCGCCGACTGCGCGCTCGCGCCGCTGGTCTGGCGGCTCGATGCGCTCGGCGTGCCGCTGCCGCGCGAAGCGCAGGCGATCATCGATTACGGCGAGCGGATCTTCCGCAGCCAGGGTTTCGCGCGCAGCCTGACGCCCGAGGAACGAGGCCTGCACGCGTGATCCCATCGAGCTGGACGGAAACCCCGTGCGCGCAGGACCGATGACCTCGAATCGCCCGTACCTGGTGCGCGCGCTGTACGAGTGGATCAGCGACAACGGACTGACGCCCTACCTGCTCGTCGACGCGGCGTTCGACGGCGTGCGCGTGCCGCCGGGTGCGGCAAAGGACGGCAAGGTCATCCTCAACATCGCCGCGCGTGCGGTCGGCAGTTTCGAGATCGGCAACGAATTCGTCGCGTTCAGCGCCCGCTTCGGTGGCGTGAGCCAGTCGGTGCACGTGCCGATGGGCGCGGTGCTCGCGATCTACGCGCAGGAAAACGGGCAGGGCATGATGTTCCAGCCCGAAGACGCCCCGAACGAACCGCCGCCCGCGTCGCCGCGTCCCGACGAATCTCCCAAGCGCCCGCATCTGCGCGTGATCAAGTAAGCCGGGCGTGGACACCGCCGGTGCAGGCCGCGAGCGGCCCGCGCAGGGAATCAGGCGCGTCGCGTGCAGATCAGTCTTCGCTCGCGCGGACCAGCCGCAGCGCGGGTCGCGCCGGCTCGATCGCGGTCAAGGCGTCGCGCAGGGGCAGGCTCCAGGCCTCGAGCCGATGGCCGGCGAGATCGAGGTGGCCGCGGTGACGGTCGCTGCCGTCGAGGCTGAGTTCGAAGCCGTAACGGCGGACCAGCGTCGGCAGGCCATCGCGTCGCGCGATGCGCACGCGCTGCAACGAAACGCTCTGGTCGAGCAACTGCACGCGCGCCTCGCGACAGAGCGCGCGCCCGTGGCGAACGGCCAGCTCGCGCGCTCTCAGCACGTCCATCCAGGCCCAGATCGCGACGGCGATCGTGAGCAGGGCGATCCAGGTTCCGGTCATGGCGCAAGTCTGGGGGCGTGTGGTGCTTCCCGCAAGTCGGCGGCGCCCGCGGCACGAGTGTGCGTTGCTTCGTGGACGCGAACCCGCCCGCGGTTACAATCGGCGGGATGTTGCCGGCGCGGGCCGGCTTCCAGGGGAACATCATGAAGCTTGTATTTCCGGGCGGCGAACATGCACCCGTCGCACTGTCGGAAGGCGTCGTCACGATCGGCAGCGACGCCGCCTGCGACGTCGTGCTCAAGGGGGCGGGCGTTGCGCCCAGGCATTGCGAAATCGCCTATGGCGGCGGACGCGCGAGCGTGCGACCGCTCGATGCTTCCGCGCCGACCGTGCTCAATGGGCGCCAGGCCAGCGGCGACACCGCGATCAAGGACGGCGACCTGCTGGTGCTGGGGCGCGTCGGGTGTTCGATCACGTCGGGCGAACGCCCCGCGGCCGCGCCGGTTGCGGCGGCGAGCCCGCCTGCAGCGGAGGTCGACGACGGCCGCACGCGGGTGCGCGCGACGCTGCCGAAATTCATGCTGCGTGGCGTGTCGGGCGTGACACTCGGCAAGACCTTCGCGGTCAACGACAATGCGGTGATGGGGCGCCAGCCCGATTGCGACATCCCGGTGCCGTCCGAGGAGGTCTCGCGCCACCACGCGCGCCTGCGCCTGACGCCGGATGGCCTGTTCGTCGAGGACATGGGCTCGGCCAACGGCACCTACCTCAACGGCAAGCGCGTGCAGAGCGGCCACCTCAAGCCCGGCGAGGAACTGCGCCTGGACACGGTCCGTTTCCTGCTCGTTGCGCCGGGCATGGACGCGCGCCAGCAGTCGGTCGCGACGCGTGTCGAGGCCCCGGCCGCGAAGCCTGCCGCTTCCAGTACCAAGGTCTGGTTCGCGGTCTATGCCGTCGCCGCGCTCGTGATCCTCGGCGCGGTGCTGCACTTCATCGGCGTGCTCTGACCGAACCCGGCGTGCCGCGCGCGCGGCGCGGCACGCAAGCGGCAATCAGGCGCCGACAAGCTCCACGCGCATCGAGAGGTCGATCGCGCGCACGTGCTTGGTGAGCGCACCGATCGAGACGTAGTCGACGCCTGTCTCGGCGATCGCGCGCACGCGGTCGAGCGCGACCGAGCCCGACACCTCGAGCGGCACGCGCCCGCCGACTTCGGCGACTGCCTGGGCGAGCTCGTGCAATTCGAACTCGTCGAGCATGATGCGATCCGCACCGGCCTCGAGCGCCTCGCGCAACTCCGCGAACGTCTCGACCTCGGTCTCCACCAGCACGCCCGGATGCAGCTCGCGCGCGCGCGCGACGGCGGCCGCGATCGAACCGCACGCTGCAATGTGGTTTTCCTTCACGAGCACCGCATCGAACAGGCCGATGCGATGGTTGGCGCCACCGCCCGCGCGCACCGCGTACTTCTGCGCGAGGCGCAGGCCCGGCAGCGTCTTGCGGGTGTCGAGCACGACGGTGCGGGTCCCGCGCACCGCGTCGACGTAGGTGGCGGTGGTGGTCGCGGTCCCCGACAGCGCCTGCAGGAAGTTCAGCGCGCTGCGCTCGGCGGTCACGAGTGCACGCGCGGCCCCCTCGACGCGGCACAGCAGCGCACCCGCGGCGACGCGTTCGCCGTCGGCGGCGGCCCAATCGATGCGCACGGCCGGGTCGAGCTGGCGGAAACACTCGTCGAACCATGCGCGTCCGCAAAGCACCGCACTCTCGCGCGTGATCACGCGCGCGCGTGCCTGCGCGCCGACGGGAAGCAGGTCGGCAGTGACGTCGCCGCTGCCGATGTCTTCGGCGAGGGCGGCGCGCACGTCGCGCGCGATCGCTTCGGGTGGCGGCGTGGCCAAGGTGATTCCGGTCACTGCGGCGAGCTCCTGCTGCTGGCGGCCGGGCAGCATAGCAAGCCTCGTCGCGGCTGGCGCCGCGCGCGGAATCAGCCCGCCGGCGTGGTCGCTGCCGGAGCCGCCGACTGCGCCTCGTCGCCCGCATGGCGCAGGCGCGCGACGATCGCATCGAGGGCGCGGTCGAACAGCGGCACTTCCTCGAGCACGACCGCACGGCCGCGCCGCAGTTCGGCGGCGAGGCCGTAGACGGTCTTGTCGCAGACCTTGAGGCCGCGCCGGTTGACGAACAGGTATTTCTGGCTGATCGGGCTGATCCACGACAGCTTGGCGCGTTCGCGCTGGCCGTTCTCCTCGATGAACTCGAGCCAGGTGCCGACCTTGAGTTCGCGCACGCCCTGCACGACCTCGTCTTCCGCTTCCGGCGGCGCCTCGGCTTCTTCGGGCGGCTCGCTGCTGAGCACGATCTCCTCGACCGGGCTTTGCGGCGCGCTCGGCGCCGCGGCATCGGCGATGGAAGTTTCGACACCAACGCCAACGCCCGCGACCGGCGCCGGCGCCGGCGCAGCGACGTTGTGTTCGATCACGTCCTTGGCCGTGCGCGTCTCGATCTTCTGGCCGTCGAGCAGCTTGCGGTAGAACTGCGACAGCTCGCCCATCAGCTGCTTCACGTCGCTGTCGTGGTAGGCGACCGTGGCGAGGCCGTGGCGCAGTGCCTTCTCGAGCTGCGGCAGCAGCGCGCGCAGGCGCGTGATGTCGTTCTCGGTGGTCTTGGGTTGCGCGCTCCAGACGAACTCGTCGGCGAAACGCAGCGCATTCTTCCACTCGTCCGAGCCTTCGCCCTGGCGCAGGATCGTCAGCACGAGGTAGTTGGCCCACGGGCGCGACAACACCGTGTGCACGACCGGCGGCAATTGCCGTTCCTCGATGCGCTTGAGGATCTCGCGCGCGGCGGTGCGGCGCGCCTCCTGCAGGCGCTCGCGGCCGCGCGTGGCCTCGGCCGCGCGCTGCTCGGCGAGTTCGGCGCGCTTGCGGTGCTGGTCCATGAACTCGGAGAACGACTCGAGCTCGCGCTCGAACACGCCGACGTCGTCGTCGAAATCGCGCAGCACGGCTTCGACCGCGGCGCGAATGCGATCGTGCAGGCGGTTGTCGCGATCGGACTCCTCGGTCCAGCTCTTGCCCGCCTCGGCCAGCAGGTCGAGCAGGCGGCGCGCGGGATGGCTCTTCTGCGCGAACAGGTGCTTGTCGAGGATCGCGACCTTCAGATACGGGATCTGCAAACGCCCGAACAGCGCCTGCATGCGCGTCGGCAGGTTGCGGTCCTGCAGGATGTATTCGAACAGCATGCCGACGAGGTCGATCGTGTCCTCGTCCGCGGCCGATACGCGGCGGCTCTTGGCGTCGTCGGAGATCCGGCCGACCTGGTCGAGCAATTCGCGCTTGATCTGCTGCACTGCCTGCGCCGCGTCGGCCACGCCATCGGCGCGAGCCTGGATTGCGGCCGACTGCGATTGCAGGATCGTGAGTGCACTCAGCAGGTCGGTCGGGCTGAGGCCCGGCAACCCCGCTCCGCCTTCGCCGCCTTCGTAGCGTTCACCCGGGTGGCGGCTCGCGAGCAGCGAACGCAGCGTCTGGTAGATCTCGCCCTGCAGGTCGCTCGCGGCGGCGTCGTAGTAACCCGCCGCGATCGCGCCACCGCCTGCGCGCGCGCCGGCCGGTGCGCCGGCCGCGCCGACGGGCACCCCGTGCGGGCGACTGCCGTGCGGCATCACGTGCCGCACCTGCGGCAGCACGCCGGCCCGGATCAGCTCGACATTGACCTCGTCGTAGACCGGCTCGAGGCCGGCCATCACGTAGCGGTCGAACAGCTTGTAGACGATCAGCTTGACCTGGATGTTGACGTCGAATTCGCGGATCGCGGTGCGGAACGCGTTGCCGAGCACGGCCGGGCCGATCGGGTTGTTGGCGTCCTCGACCTTGCCGCCGCCGATGATCACCGCGAGTCGCTGGTTGACCTGGTACAGCGCGCGCTGCAGGCGGCTGTCGGCCTTCGCGACCATGCTCGTGACCGCGAGCGATTCCTCGAGTTCGACGTCGTCGACGAGCGAGAGTCCTGGCGTCGACGAGGCGGTGCCCGCTTCGCCCTTGACCGGCTTGAGCTTGCCGTCGGCGAAATCGGTGAACGCCTTGGTCGCCTGTTCCTGGAACAGGCGCTCGACCAGTTGGCGCTTCTTGCGCACCTCGCGCATGCCGTCGAAGTATTCGGTCTGGATCGCGTTGCTTCCGGCGCGCTCGGCGAGGTCGAACAGCGCGTCGTCGACGTTTTCGAACAAGGTCCCGACCAGCGCGTTGATGCGCTTCAGCGACACGCTGCGCACGAGCTTGAGCAGGTCGCCGAGGCGGTCGCCCGCGTTGCCGGTCGGCTGGCGCTGCTGCAGGTCGACGACGTTGGGTGTGTCTTTGGCGGCGGTCATGCGCGGAATCCGTCGGGCGTGGTCGCGCGGCCGGCAGCTGCCGGCGACGCACTCACATGATAGGTGCGGACGGCGCCGCGAATGTGCGCGGCTTCACACTTGCCCGGGGCGGTGCGACCGGCGTTCACGTGCGCGGGAATCCTTCGATCGACGTTGCGGCCATTGCGTGATCGGCCAGGAGCACCGGAATGCCGTCCTCCACGCCGTAGATGGTGCGTCCATCGTGCGTGATCAAGCCTTCGGCGAGCGCGCCGGCGCAGGTGCGCCCGCCTTCGTCGCGCAGCTGCCCGCCCGCGATCGCGCGGTTGACCGCGTCCAGCTCGGGCGCGGACAGCGCGCGCAACGGCGCGTGCGTGGCCGGGCAGCAGAGGATGTCGAGCAGGCGCTTGTCCATCGGTGGCAGGTTCGTCGTCGCCGGATGTGCGTACAATAACGATTTGGGCAGCCCTCGGCCATGGCAGAACGCGCGAATCTCGCGTTGCGGATAGGCGTCGTGATGGGGTCCCGGTCGGACTGGGACACCATGCGCCATGCGGTCGAGACCCTCGAGGGCCTCGCGATCGAACACGAGGTCCGCGTCGTTTCGGCGCACCGCACGCCGGACCTCCTGTTCGGCTACGCGGCGAGCGCGAGCGAGCGCGGCCTCGCCGCGATCATCGCCGGCGCCGGCGGCGCCGCGCACCTGCCCGGCATGCTCGCGTCGAAGACGCGCGTCCCGGTGCTCGGCGTGCCGGTGCAGTCGCAGGCGCTCAATGGCATGGATTCGCTGCTGTCGATCGTGCAGATGCCGGCCGGGATCCCGGTCGCGACGTTCGCGATCGGACGTGCCGGTGCGATCAATGCGGCGCTGCACGCCGCGGCGATGCTGGCGGCGTTCGACGGTGCGGTCGCGCAGCGGCTCGATGCATTCCGCCTCGAGCAGACGCGCGCCGTGCTCGCCGATCCCGATCCTCGCGCATCCGCATGATCGCGCCCGGTCGCGCCCTGCGCATGCCGCGTGACTCGGCCCTGATGTCGCATCCGGCGCATGCGGCGGCGCCCGGAATGATCCGCGCATGTCGACGGTAGGCATCCTCGGCGGCGGCCAGCTCGCACGCATGATGGCGCTCGCCGGCGCGCCGCTCGGGCTGCGCTTCCTCGTCGTCGACAGCGCCGCGGACGCGTGCGCGGCGCAGGTTGCGCCGATGCTGCGCGCCGACTGGCGTGACTTCGACGCACTCGGCGACTTTGCGCGACGCATCGACGTGGCCACGTTCGACTTCGAGAACGTGCCGGCCGACACTGCGCGCTGGCTCAGCGAACGCACGCGCGTGTTCCCGAATCCGCGTGCGCTCGCCACCTCGCAGGACCGGCTGGAGGAAAAGCGCCTGTTCGCGACGGTCGGGCTCGATACGCCGGACTACGTCGCGGTCGACTCGCTCGCGGATCTCGAACGCGCGATCGAACGCATCGGCACGCCGTCGATCCTCAAGACGCGCCGGCTCGGCTACGACGGCAAGGGCCAGTTCCGCCTGAAGTCGCCCGCGGATGCCGAGGCAGCCTGGAACGCGATTGCGGCGGCGCCGGCGGTACTCGAGGCGTTCGTCGCGTTCGAGCGCGAGCTCTCCGTGATCGCAGTGCGTTCGCGCCAGGGCGAGTTCCGCACGTGGCCGCTGACGCGCAACTGGCACGCGGACGGCATCCTGTCGGCGAGCCTCGCGCCCGCGCCCGGCAGCGAACCGCTCGGCCCGCAGGCGGTCGCGCATGCGCGGCGCATCGCCGAGGAGCTCGACTATGTCGGGGTGTTCGCGCTCGAGCTGTTCGTCGTCGGCGACCGCCTGCTCGGCAACGAGATGGCCCCGCGCGTGCACAACTCGGGGCACTGGACGATCGAAGGCTCGCCCGCGAGCCAGTTCGAGAACCACGTGCGCGCAGTACTCGGCTTGCCGCTCGGCGACACCCGTGCGCTCGGCGTCCACGTGATGCTCAACTGGGTCGGGGAATTGCCGCGCGCGGAGCCGGTGCTGGCCGAACCGCGCGCGCACTGGCACGACTACGGGAAGAGCCCGCGCCCGGGTCGCAAGGTCGGCCATGCGACGATCTGCGCCGACGATGCGATCGAAATGATCGAACGCCTGCAGCGCGTCGGCGCCGCGCTCGGTCGCGAGGCGCAGGTCGCGCCGGTGATCGCGGCGCTGAAGGCGGGGGACTGAGGACCGGGAACGGCGCGACGCTCATCCCGCCCGATCCCGAATCCCCGATCCCCGAGGCCGGCCTCAGGCCATCTGGCTCGCCGCGAACTCCCAGTTCACGAGATTCCAGAACGCTTCGACGTACTTCGGCCGCGCATTGCGGTAATCGATGTAGTACGCGTGCTCCCACACGTCGCAGGTCAACAGCGGACGGTCGCTGCCGGTCAGCGGCGTGTTCGCGTTCGAGGTGCTCGCGAGCGCGAGGCTGCCGTCCGGGCGCTGCACGAGCCAGCCCCAGCCCGAGCCGAACGTGCCGATGCAGGTCTTGGAGAACTCTTCCTTGAACTGCGCGAACCCGCCGAAGGCCTTGTTGATCGCATCGGCGAGACGGCCGCCGGGTTCGCCGCCGCCGTCGGGCGCGAGGCAGTTCCAGTAGAACGTGTGGTTCCACACCTGGGCCGCGTTGTTGAACATGCCGCCGGAGGACTTGCGGATGATCTCCTCGAGCGGGAGCTGCTCGAACTCGGTGCCCTTGATCTGGTTGTTGAGGTTGGTGACGTAGGCCTGGTGGTGCTTGCCGTAGTGGTAGTCGATGGTTTCGGCCGAGATGTGCGGCGCGAGTGCATCGCGCGCCCACGGAAGCGGGGGAAGTTCGATCGCCATGGTAGACACTCCTTGCCGACAGGTAGGGTCTTCCAGTCTAGCGCGGACGCGGTATCGGCGCCGCGGTGGTAACATCGGCGATTGCGCGCCGGTGTCGGCGCTGATTCATCCAGGGCCGGGTTATGGACGTCATCGAACGCATCAAGGGCACGCTCGAATCGCATCCGATCGTGCTGTACATGAAGGGCACGCCGCAGTTCCCGATGTGCGGCTTCTCCAGCCGCACCTCGCAGGCGCTCAAGGCCGCGGGAGCGGAGTTCCATTCGGTCAACGTGCTGGAAGATCCCGAAGTGCGCGCGAGCCTGCCGCGCTATTCGAACTGGCCGACCTTCCCGCAGTTGTTCATCAACGGCGAGCTGATCGGCGGCTGCGACATCACGCTCGATCTCTACGAGTCGGGCGAGCTCGCGCGACTCGTGCAGGACACGAAGAAGGCCTGACGCATGCTGTCGGTGGAACGTCCGGCGGATGCCGTCGCGGCGCCCGCTGTCGATGCGCTGCGCGAGCGCGTCGTGCTCGTCACCGGCGCAACCGGCGGCCTCGGGCGCGCGTGCGCGACCGCGGCGGCCGCCGCGGGTGCGACGGTCGTGCTGTGCGGGCGCCGCGTGCGCGCGCTGGAAGCGGTCTACGACGAGATCGTCGCGCTCGGCGCGCCGATGCCCGCGATCTATCCGATGGACCTGCTCGGCGCGACGCCGAAGGACCATGCCGATCTCGCCGCGACGATCGAACGCGAGTTCGGGCGGCTCGACGGCCTCGTGCACGCGGCCGCGCACTTCGACACGCTGCAGCCGTTCGACCAGCAGAAGCCCGAGGAGTGGGCGCGCGCGCAGCACGTCAACGTGACCGCGCCGTTCCTCATGACGAGCGCGTGCATGCCGCTGCTGAGCGCGGCCGCGGATTCCGCGATCGTGTTCGTGCTCGACGACCTCGAACGCGTGTCGCGCGCGTACTGGGGCGGCTACGGCGTGGCCAAGCACGCGTTGCGCGGCCTCGCCTCGATCGTGCACGAGGAAACCGAGCATTCCAGCGTGCGCACCCACGCGATCCTGCCGGGGCCGATGCGCACCGCGCTGCGGCGCGCGGCGTACTATGGCGAAGACACGCTGGCACAGCCCGATCCCGCGCACGCGGCGTCGGCGGTAGTGGCGCTGCTCGCATCGGACCACGGCCTGCGCGGGCGGATACTGGACCTGCGCGGCGCGTGAGGCGCGCGCGCGGCGCCGCCCGAGTCGCGCATCATCAACGGGAGTGGGGCGATGAGTACGCTGTCGGCGGGCATCCTGCTGTTCCTGATCATGGATCCGCTCGGGAACATTCCGCTGTTCCTGAGCCTGCTGCGCAACGTCGCGCCGGAACGGCGCCGGCGCGTGCTCGTGCGCGAGCTGCTGATCGCGCTCGCGGTGCTGTTCGGCTTCCTGTTCGGCGGCCGCTTCCTGCTCGCCTTGCTCCAGCTCAAGCAGGAGTCGGTCGGCATCGCCGGCGGCATCGTGCTGTTCCTGATCGGCATCCGCATGATCTTCCCGCCCGAGCGCGGGATCTTCGGCGATGCACAGGGCGAGCCGTTCATCGTTCCGATGGCGATTCCGGCGGTGGCCGGACCCTCGACGATGGCCGCGGTAATGCTGCTCGCGAACAGCCATCCGGGGCGCGAGGTCGACTGGAGCATCGCGCTGTTCCTGGCCTGGCTCGCGACCGCGGTGATCCTGCTGTCCGCGACTTACCTCTACCGCTGGCTCGGCTCCAGCGTGCTGACCGCGCTCGAACGCCTGATGGGCATGCTGCTGGTCGCGCTGTCGGTGCAGATGTTCCTCGACGGCCTCGTCGCCTACCTGCGGCCGGTCGCCTGACGCTTCGATCCATGCGCGTGTAACAAACGCCCGCTAGCGTGCGCCGCATCAGCGGAGGTGCGCCTTGATCAGCGTCGAGCGGAGTTTCAACGACCGGTTCCCGCGCCTGGCCGAAGGCCGCGCGCGCAGCCTCGCGCAGCCGGTGGTCGCGTTGTTGCGCCGGATCGCCTGCGAGGAACGCATCAACGAGGCCCTGCGCGCGCTCGACGGCTCGACCGGCTTCGGCTTCGTCGAGCGCGCGCTCGAACACCTGCAGGTGAGCTACAGCGTCGCCAACACCGATCGCGAGAACATCCCGGTCGAGGGCCGCGTCGTGATCGTCGCGAACCACCCGCTCGGCGCGCTCGACGCGCTCGCGCTGATCGACCTGGTCGGCTCGGTGCGGCGCGACGTCAAGGTGCTCGCGAACGACATGCTGCTGCAACTGGCCGCGCTGGCGCCGATGCTGCTGCAGGTGCCGGTGTTCGGCGGTGGCTCCGGGGTCGGCGGCGTGCGCGCGGCGTATCGCGCGCTCGAGCGCGAACAGGCGCTGATCGTGTTCCCGGCCGGCCAGGTGTCGCGCATGCGCGCGGGTGGCGTGCGCGACGCGCGCTGGTCGCCGGGCTTCGCGCGGCTCGCGTCCAGGACCGGGTCGCCGGTGTTGCCGGTCCACATCGCGGCGCGCAACTCGCCGATGTTCTACGGCGTGTCGATGCTCGCGCGACCGCTCTCGCCGCTGTTGCTCGCGCGCGAAATGTTCGGCGCCGCGCAGACGCGCATCGGTTTCCAGGTCGGCGAACAGGTGCCGGGTGCGGTGCTCGCGGGCCTCGCAGGCGATCCGGAGCAGGTCGCACGGCACATGCGCCGGCACGTCTACCGGCTGTCGCGGCGGCGTCCGAAGGTGTTCCCGACCTCGACCGCGGTTGCGCATCCTGAGCCGCCGAGCGCGGTGCGGCATGCCTTGCGCGCCGGAGAGGCGCTCGGCCGCACCCGCGACGGCAAGCAGATCGTGCTGCTCGAGGGGCGCGCCGATTGTCCCGCGCTGCGCGAGATCGGACGGCTGCGCGAAATCGCGTTCCGACGCGTCGGTGAAGGCACCGGCGCGCGCCGCGACCTCGATCGCCACGACCTCGTCTATCGCCATCTCGTGCTGTGGGACGACGAGGCGCTCGCGATCGCAGGCGCCTATCGGCTCGGCGAAGCCGGCCCGATCCTGCGCGAACATGGCATCGACGGCCTGTACTCGGCGAGCCTGTTCGAGTTCGCCGCGGAGGCTCGCTCGCAGCTGTCGAGCTCGGTCGAGCTCGGACGCAGTTTCGTGCCGCCCGCGTACCAGGGTTCGCGCAGCCTCGACCTCCTGTGGCAGGGCATCGGCGCCTACCTCAAGGCGAGGCCGGGGATCACGCACCTGTTCGGGCCGGTCAGCCTCAGCGCTTCGCTGCCGGCCGAGGCGCGCGAGTGGATCGTCCACTACCACGCGCACTATTTCGGCGAAGCCGACGGCCTTGCGCGCGCGCGCAATCCGTTCGTCATCAGCGCGCCGGTCGCGCGCGACGCCGCCGCAGCCTGGAGCGGGCGCTCGCGCGACGAGGGGTTCGATCTGCTGCGCCGCCGCCTCGATGCGCTCGGCGCGCGCCTGCCGGTGCTGTACCGGCAGTATGCGGACCTGTGCGAGCCCGATGGGGTGCGCTTCCTCGCGTTCGGAGTCGACCCCGCGTTCGGCGGCTGCGTCGACGGTTTGGTCCGACTGGAACTCGCACGGCTGCGGCCCGGGAAGCGGGCGCGCTATTTCGCCGCAGGGTCATGATGTTGCGCCACAGCAAAATCGTCACCGCCTGTTACATTTTCGTCATCCAACGCTGTTAAACTGTAGTTAAGGCTGCGGACTCCGGACGGAGTCCCTGCCGCTACGGCGGGCAGCCTGCGACCCACTCCGAACCGAAGCATCCCCGCCGGGATGGGCCGGTCCGGCGTTTTTTTGCGCACTTCGATCTCGACGTCGTCCTGAGGGGACCTCCACCCATGAACAAGCCACTTCGCATGCGCCTGTTGCCGCTCGTCATCGGCTCGCTGCTGGCCGCATCCACCGCGTTCGCGCAGAACACGTCGTCGTCCCTGAGCGGACGCCTCGTCGACGCGAGCGGCCAGCCGGTCGCCGGTGCGACCGTGCAGATCCTGCACGTGCCGTCGGGCACGACCAAGACCGTCACGACCGACGCGAATGGCCACTACGTCGCGCAGGGCCTGCGCGTGGGTGGGCCGTTCTTCGTCACGGCCGACAAGGATGGCCAGAGCGCCGAGCGCAACGACGTCTACCTCAAGCTCGCGGAAGAAACCAAGCTCGACCTCGCGACCGGCGCGATCGATTCGACCACGCTCGAAGGCATCACGGTCACCGCGAGTGCACTGACGCAGGTGTTCCAGCCGGACAACAAGGGCCTCAGCACCAACGTGTCGGGCCGCGAGCTGCAGAACGCGCCGTCGGCCAACCGCTCGATCCAGGACATCGCGCGCCTCGATCCGCGCATCGTGGTCAGCGACCGCGGCGACGGCTCGATGTCCGCGATGGGGCAGAACAGCCGCTACAACGCGATCAGCGTCGACTCGGTCAACGTCGGCGACCCGTTCGGCCTGAACTCCAATGGCATGCCGTACATCGGTTCGCCGGTCTCGGTCGACACGATCGCCGAGTACAACCTCTCGACCGCGAACTTCGACGTCTCCTCGAGCACGGTCGGCGCGAGCATCAACGCGGTCACCAAGAGCGGCACCAACGAGTTCCACGGGTCGGCCTATTTCGCGTACCGCAACGCGAAGGACCTGACCGGCGACGGCGGCTGGCTCGACAGCGACAACGACTTCTACGAATACCGCGGCTACGAGCACAACCGCACCTACGGCCTCACCCTCGGCGGCCCGATCATCAAGGACACGCTGTTCTTCTTCCTCGGCTATGAAGAGGAAACCACCACCGCGCTCGGCGCCGATGCCGCGAACGGCCTCGACCAGAGCCTCGGCGACGGTCCGTCGACGTCCAACCGCGTCTCGCCGGGCGACCTCAACCGCATCATCGACATCGCAACCGACCTCGGCCTCAAGCCCGGCACGTTCGGCGACGCGGGCGCGGACCTCGAGGACAAGCGCCTGCTGGCCAAGCTCGACTGGAACATCAACGACAGCCATCGCGCGAGCCTGAGCTTCCAGCGCACGAAGGAAAACCAGCCGATCGTGCAGGGCAACAATGCGACGTCGGTCGGCCTGTCGAGCTTCTGGTACAACAAGGACAGCGACACCAAGAACACGGTGCTGCACCTGTTCAGCGACTGGACCGACACGTTCTCGACCGAAGCCTCGGTCTCGCACAGCTCGTTCGAGCAGGTGCGCACCACCGAGAACCAGCAGCCGCAGGTCGTGGTCCGCCTCAACGAGGACGGCACCGGCCCGACCGTCAACCTCGGCGAAGACCAGTTCTCGCACTACAACGTGCTCGACGTGAAGAGCTGGAACGCGTTCGCGGCCGGCACCTGGAACCTCGAATCTCACGCGTTCAAGGTCGGCTTCGACTACCAGCAGAACGACATCTACAACCTGTTCGGCCGCACGCAGTTCGGCGCGTACACGTTCTGGGGCATCGAGAACTTCGCGCAGGGCATCTACAACCAGTTCGACCTGTACCAGCCGGCGCAAGGCCTCACGATCGACGACGTCGCGGCCGAGTGGACCTACACCCAGTGGGGCCTGTTCGCGCAGGACACCTGGCAGGTCAACGACGCGCTGTCGGTGCAGTACGGCCTGCGCATCGACATCCCGAAGACCGGCGACAAGCCGCGCTACAACGCGGCGTTCGAGGACGCGTTCGGCTACCGCAACGATTCCACGATCGACAACGCGATCCTGTTCCAGCCGCGCATCTCGTTCAACATGGACCTCGGCGGCCCGCGCATGACGCAGCTGCGCGGTGGCTTCGGCAAGTTCATGTCGAACCCGCCGACCGTCTGGATGACGAATCCGTACCAGAACAACGGCCTGACCACCGACACCTACTCGGCGCGCAACAGCGACGGCGTGATCCCGGCGCCGGGCACGCCGTTCCCGCCGTTCAGCGCCGATCCGTTCAACCAGAACCTGCCGCCGCGTGGCAATGCGCAGATGACGGTCGATGCGATCGATCCCGACTTCAAGCTGCCGTCCGTGTGGAAGGCCTCGATCGCGATCGACCATGAACTGCCGTGGTGGGAAACCGTGTTCTCGGCCGAGTACCAGCGCATCGCGGTCGAGGACGGCATCCTGTACGAGAACCTCAACATCGGCGCGCCGACCGGCGTGCTGCCGGATGGCCGCTACACGTACTACCGCGATCCGCTCGGTGCGCCTTCGGGCAATGGCAGCCGCTACAATGCAAATCGCGACTTCTCGGGCAACGTGACGCTGCTGCGCAACACCGACAAGGGCAGCTCGGACAACGTCACGCTGTCGCTGCGCAAGCCATTCGCGGACAACTGGTCGGCGAACATGGCGGCCTCGTTCGGTCGCGCCAGCGAAGTGAACCCGGGCACCTCGAGCCAGGCCTCGTCGAACTACTCCAACAACTGGTGGGTGAACCCGAACGAGGACGTCGCCTCGCCGTCGAACGGTTCGGTCCGCCAGCGCTTCAGCACCTCGCTGACCTGGGAGCACAAGTTCTTCGGTGACTACACCACCGCGATCACGGGCTTCTACAACGGCCAGACCGGCAATCCGTACAGCTGGGTGTTCGGCAACGACATGAACGGCGATTCCTACAGCCGCGACCTTGTGTACATCCCGAACCCGGGCGATGTCTCGTTCACGCCGGAAACCACGGCCGCGCAGCAGCAGCAGTTCTTCGACTTCATCGCGGGCAACGACTACCTGAGCGACCACCAGGGCGGCATCGCGGGTCGCAACGGCGCGAAGTCGGCGTGGATCAACCAGGTCGACCTCAGCTTCCGCCAGGAAGTGCCGGGCTTCTTCCCGGACGGCGCCAAGGGCGAGCTGCGCCTCGACATCTTCAACCTCATGAACCTGCTCAACAAGGACTGGGGCCACCAGGAGTACGTCGGATTCCCCTACGGCCGCACGCTCGCGAACTTCCAGGGCGTCGATGCGGACGGCAAGCCGATCTACTCGCTGCCGACCGACCGCGACGGCAACTACCAGCCGGGCGGCACGATCGTGTACGACGCCGGTCGCGACATCAAGACCAACGTCGTTTCGCGCTGGTCGGCGATGGTGACGTTGCGCTACACGTTCTGACGCGCCTGCTGCGTTCGGCAAACGGCCGGCCTCGTGCCGGCCGTTTGCTTTTGCACGGACGCTTGACCACGACGCCATCGTTTGGCGATTCTGGAGGACGCGCACCCCCGGTGCGCGGCACACAGGGAAGCACGCATGCAGCAGATCCGCACCAGCCCGCCCACCGTCAGCGCGCGCATTTCGCCCGTAGCCGGCCTCGACATCCTGTCACGCCATGAAGTCGCGCGCCTGCGCGACGCGGGCGCGGGCGGCCTGCACGACCTG
>DAIOWG010000002.1:22675-30511 GCA_036758645.1 Dokdonella sp.
GACGACGCGCGCGCGCTGCTCGAGCGCTATCCGGATTTCGACATCCAGATCCTGCAGCAGGACCGCGGCGTCAAGCTCGAGCTCACGCACGCACCGGCCGAGGCCTTCGTCGACGGCCGGATCATCCGCGGCGTCAACGAGCTGCTGTTCGCGGTGGTGCGCGACATCGTGTACGTGTCGACGCAGATCGAGGGCGGCCTGTTCGAGCTCGACGACTCCAGCGGCATCACGCATGCGGTGTTCGAGATCCTGCGCCACGCGCGGGTGCTGCGGCCGAACCTCGACCCGAACCTCGTCGTCTGCTGGGGCGGCCACTCGATCTCGCGCAACGAGTACGAATACACCAAGCGCGTCGGCTACGAACTCGGCCTGCGCGCATTGGACATCGTGACCGGCTGTGGACCTGGCGCGATGAAGGGGCCGATGAAGGGCGCGACGATCGCGCATGCGAAGCAGCGGCGGCGCAACAACCGCTACATCGGCATCACCGAGCCCGGCATCATCGCGGCGGAGTCGCCGAATCCGATCGTCAACAACCTCGTGATCATGCCGGACATCGAGAAGCGCCTCGAGGCGTTCGTGCGCATCGGGCACGCGATCGTGGTGTTCCCGGGCGGCGTGGGCACGGCCGAGGAAATCCTCTACCTGCTCGGCATCCTGCTGCATCCGCAGAATGCCGGCCTGCCGTTCCCGCTGGTGTTCACCGGGCCGGCCGAATCGGCTGCGTATTTCGAACAGATCGACCGCTTCCTGCGCCTCGCGCTCGGCGAGGACGTCGCGCAGCACTACCACGTGGTGGTGGATGATCCGCGCGAGGTTTCCCGCATCGTGCGCAAGGGCATCGAGCGCGTGCGCAGCCACCGGCTCGACAGCAAGGACGCGTTCTTCTTCAACTGGTCGCTCAACGTCGAGCACGAGTTCCAGTCGCCGTTCGTGCCCACGCACGCCGCGATGGCCGCACTCGACCTGCGCCGCGAGCAGGCGCCGCATCGGCTCGCGGCCGACCTGCGCCGCGCGTTCTCGGGCATCGTCGCCGGCAACGTCAAGGTCGAAGGCATGCGCGCGATCGAGCAATACGGCCCGTTCGACATCCGCGGCGATCGCGGCATCATGCAGGCGCTCGACGAATTGCTCGCGAGCTTCGTCGCGCAGCAGCGCATGAAGCTGCCGGGCTCGCACTACGTCCCCTGCTACCGCGTGCACACCGACTGACAGCGGTCTGCGCGCAAAGCGCGAGAGCCTGATTCGGCGCGCACGCAGCGCACGCAGCGCACGCAGCGCACGGGGAAAGGCCTCGATCCAGGACGCCTCGCCCTCTCCACGCGCGCCGCGTGCTCGTGTTCCAGGGGCTGCCTGCCCGGACCCGCAGCGCGCGTCAGCCGGGCGGGCGGGCGGCGGTCGAGCTGACGCCGGCGACGATGTCGCCGCGCGCGGCGGCCTGCACCTTCTGGCCATCGGTGAGGCGTTCGGCGCCGCGTACCACGACCTGGTCACCGGCCTGCAACGGTCCTTCGATCGCGACGAGGTTCGCGTCGCTCGCGCCGGTGCGCACGATCACGCGTTCGCTCGCGCCATCGGCGCCGACGCGCACGACATGGCTGCCTTCGCTGCGCGTGACCAACGCATCGCGCGGCACCGCGAGCGAGCGCGTCGGCTCCTGTTCCGGCAGCGCGACCTCGACCGCACTGCCGACCAGCAGCGGTGCGCCATCGAGGGCGAGGCGCAGTTCGAACTGGCGCGAACGCTCCTCGCCGACCGGCACGATCGTGCGCACGAATCCCTGCAGCCGCGTGTCGCCCGCGCGCAGCTCGAGCGGCATGCCCTCACGCAGCGCAGCCGCGAGCGTGAGCGGCGCCTGCACGCGCGCCTCGAGGTTGCCGGTGTCGACGAGGTGCGCGATCGCCGCGCCGGTCGCGACGTACTCGCCCCGCTGCACCATGCGTTCGCTGACGACACCCGGGAACGGCGCATGCACGACGGTCTGGTCGAGTTCGTACCGTACCGAGCGCACGCCGACCTCGGCCTGGCGCAACTGCGCGGTGAGCTGCGCGACCTGTGCCTTCGCTTCATCGACCTGGTTGGCCGCGACGGAATGGTTCGTCGCGAGCGCCGACAGCCGCTCGGACTGGCGCTGCGCGAGTTCGCGCTGCGCGCGGATGCGCGCGACCTCGCTCTGCGCATCCTCGAGTCGCAGCCGGATCGCTTCGTCCTCGAGCTTGGCGATCCGCTCGCCCGCGGCGAGCACGGTGCCGACTTCGGCGACGTACTCGACGCGGCCGGCCGCGCTGGTCGCGAGCCGCGCGTCGTCGCGGCTGACCACGCTGCCCGGCACCCAGCGGTGCGGCGCGATCTCGGCGCTGACGACCTCGGCGACCTCGACCACCGCGGGTGGCGGCGCGGTTTGCTGGGCGATCGCGCAGGGCGCAAGCGTGGCGACCAGGACGAACAGGCCGCCGGACAACGGGCGATGCGTGGACATGGGCATTCCTCGGCAGGGGATTCAGGCGGCGTGCGCGATGGCTTCGCGCGATGCGTCCTCGCCCTTGCGCACGGACGCGGATGGCGAGCGCGTCATCAGGCGCATCAGGCTCGGCAGCAGCAGCAGCGAGAACACCATCGCGACGATCACGCCGCCGACGTTGACCGCCGCCAGCCCGCGGTAGATCACGCTGCCGGGTCCCGGGTTGATCGCCATCGGCAGCGCGCCGAGCGCGCCGGTCAGCGTGCTTGCGAGGATCGCGCGCAGGCGCTGGTTCAGCGCGAGGCGGATCGATTCGTCGAGCTCATGGCCATGGTTCTGCGCATCGCGCGTGCGGTCGACCAGCAGGATCGCGTGGTTGACGATGATGCCGACCATCATGATGAAGCCGATCATCGTGAGCATGTCGAGCGGCTGGAACGCGACCAGCCCGAGCACGCGCAGGCCGAGCACGCCACCGACCAGCGCGACCGGCACCGTCAGCACGACCACCAGCGCGTCGCGCAGCGAGCGGAACATCGCGGCCATCAGCAGGAACAGCACGAGCAGCGCGAGCACGAAGTTCTTGCCCATCGTCGCGACGGTCGCTTCCAGCCGGTCGGCCGCGCCCGCGAGCCGGATGTTCGCGTCGGCCGGCAGCTTCGCCTTCAGCGCGGGGACGATCTTCTGCTCGATCGTCGCGAGCGCGTCCTCGAGCGAGAGCGTCTGCGGAGGATCCATCGTCAGCGTGACGGTGCGCCGGTGGTCGAGGCGGCGGATCTGCCCCGGGCCCTGCTTCATTTCGAGACGGATGACTTCGCCGAGCGGAACGACTTCGCCGGTCGGCGTGACCAGCGGTGCCTCGGCGAGTGCCTCGGCGGTTTCGCGGCCGTCCGCGCGCAGGATGATCGGCAGGCGGTTCTGGCCATCGAAGTATTCGCCGAGCCAGGCGCCATCGCCGAGCGCCCGCACGATCGTGCCGATCGTCGCGCGGTCCCAGCCGGCTTCGGCGATGCGGCGATCGTCCGGGATCGCGTGCAGTTCCAGTGCGACCTGGTCGGTGTTCGGATTGGCCTGCACGTTGGCGCCCGGGAATTCCTGTTCGAGCAGCTTGCGGCCTTCCTCGGCCACGCGCGTGAGCGCCTGCGCGTCATCGCTCTGCAGGTGGATCGCGACCGAGCGCGCCGAGCCGCCGACGCCGCCGAACAGCTCGCCTTCGGTCGCGAATGCGCGCGTGTCGGGGAAGCCCTTGACGATTTCGTCGCGCATGATCGTCTCGAGTTCGCCGATGCGCGATTCGTCCACCACGCGCGCACCGATCGTGCCGCCGCCGGGCCACAGCCACACGTAGTAGTTCTTGAGTTGCGGCTGCTTCTCGCCCTTCATGTACGGCTGCAGGCGTTCGATCAGCGTGCCGCCGATCTCGCGGTTCACGACTTCGGGACTCATGCCGGGCGGGAAGCTGAAGAACGCGTCGATCGCCGCGCGTTTGACCGGCGGCAGGTAGTCGAGCTTGGGCAGGAAATACCAGCTCGCGGCGAGTGGAAGCACGAGCAACGCGAACACGCAGCCGATCTGCTTCGGCCGCGTGTCGGTCCAGCGCAGGATGCGTTCGGTCAGCGCGGGCCAGCCATCGCCGTAGCCGGACTTCAGCTTCTTCGCCTTCAGCCAGCCGCCCGCGGCGGCCGGCAGCACGGTGATCGCGACCACGATCGACAGCGCGACCGCGATCGAGATGGTCAACGCGAGGTCGGCGAAGATCTGGCCTTCGACATCCTGCAGGAACAGCACCGGCAGGAACACCGCGATCGTCGTGATCGTGGACGCCACGAGCGCGGGCACCACCTGCTGCGTGCCTTCGCGCGCGGCCTCGACCGGCGTCATGCCGGCTTCCTTGAGCCGGATGATGTTGCCCGACACCACGATCGCGCCTTCGACGACCATCCCGACCGCGAACGCGAGGCCCGCGAGCGAGATCACGTTGAGGCTGCGACCGCCGAGTTCGAGCGCGCCGAAGGTCGCGAACAGGCACACCGGGATCGCGCTCGCGATCAGCAGCGTCGCGCGCCAGTCGCGCATGAACCACCACACGCAGACCAGCGCGAGCAGCGCACCGACGATCAGGTTCTCGGTCAGCAGGTTGACCGCGCGATGGATGAACAGCGAGGCGTCGAAGCTCTGCTCGATGCCGAGCCCGCGCGCCTTCAATGTGCCCTCGCGCAGTTCGTCGACGACCGACTTCACCTGTTCCAGCGTCCCGAGCACGTTCGCACCGGGTGCGCGCAGGATCTGCAGGCCGATCGCGGGATTGCCGTTCTGGTACACGAAGAACTGCTGTTCGGGCGGCCGTTTCTCGATCGTCGCGACGTCGCCGAGGCGCACCGGCCGGCCGTCGCGCCAGGCCAGCACGAGCTCGCCGAGGTCTTCGGGCTGGTAGCGCCCGGTGAAGCGCAGCGTGTACTGCTGGCGGCCGAGCCCGATCTGGCCGGCCGACACATCGGTCGCTCGCCCCGCGCGCTGCGCGATCTCCGGAATGCCGATGCCGAGCGCGGCCGCGCGCGCGAGGTCGACCGTGATGCGGATGTCGTCGGGTGGTCCGGCATTGACGTTGACTGCCGCAACGCCGGGCACCGACTCGATGCGGGGCTTCACCACGTCCTCGATGTAGCTGCGCTGGTCGGCGATCGATCCCTCGGTGCCGGGCAGCAGTTGCACGAAGAACCAGCCCAGCGAATCGTTCGCGTCGCCGCCGCCACCACCGATCTGGATCACCGGCCGCTCGGCATCCTGCGGCTGCGAGCGGACCCGGTTCATGCGCCCGATCACGTCGACGAGCGCTGTGCGCATGTCGGTGCCGATCGCGAACGTGAGGTTGATGAAGCTGCCGCCTGCGTTCGCGTTGCCCTGGACCTCCTCGACGCCGGGCAGGCCCTGCAACACCTGTTCCTGAGGCTCGAGCAGCTCGGCCTCGGTCTCCTCGGGCGATGCCGCGCGCCAGGCCGTGAAGATCGTGATGTTGGGCCGGTCGATGTCGGGGAACAGTTGCAGCGGCAGCTTGCCGAGGCTCATCCCGCCGAACAGGCAGATCAGCAGCACGCAGACAGCGACCGCGATCGGGTTGCGGATGGACGCATCGATCAGGCGCATGGCGATCTCTCCGGGTTCCACGGCAGCCTGCGCCGCCCTCCGCGGAAACGGATGCGTCGGGAGTCACGTTGGTTGCGGGCGGTGCGCCGAGGCGTTTCCGGCAGGCGCCGGGACGTGCGACGGTTTGAGGGCTGAGGGCTGAGGGCTGAGGGCCGAGGGCTGACGGCGAGGGCGAGGGCGAGGGCGAGGGCGAGGGGCGAGGGGCGAGCGGTGGGATGGAATAGGGGACGCGCAAGGGCGCTCCGTATCCGTTCGCGCTGAGCGCAGGCCGAAGGCCGAAGTCGAAGCGTCGCGCGGCCCAATCCGTTCGCGCTTGGCGCAGGTTGAGGCCGAAGTGGAAGCCTCGCGCGGAACGTCCCTCGGTGTGCAAGCCCTTCGACGCCGGCCTTCGGCATGCATCAGGGTGAGGTTGCGCGCGGGCTCATTTCTCAGCCCTCAGCCCTCAGCCCTCAATGCAACAACCGCACCTTGTCCTTGTAGCTGCGCGACAGCTTGAGCTGCTGCCCCGAGTCGAGGATCAGGAAGTACTCGCCGTTGAGGTGCGAGCGCAGTTCCTTCACGCGCGACACGTTGACGATCGTCGAGCGGTGGATGCGCTGGAAGCGCCGCGCGTCGAGGCGGCCCTCGAGTTCGCGCATCGTCGCACGCAGCACGTGCGTATCGGTCGGCGTGTGAACGCACATGTAGTCGCCGGCCGCGTCGATCCAGAGGATCTCGTTGAGCGGCACGCGCAGGATGCGGCCCGCGTCCTTGATCGACAGCCGGTCGTCTCCCGGCGCCGGGCCGGCACCCTCGAGCGCCTGCTCGAGCGTGAGGTCGGGTTTGCCCGAGACGTCGCCGAGCAGTCGCAGCAGCTTGGCGCAATGGTCCTGCGCATCGCGCGCACCGAGCTCGCGACGCGCACGCTCGAGCGCGGCGTCGAGGCGCGCGTCCTCGATCGGCTTGAGCAGGTAATCGATCGCGCTCGCCTCGAACGCGCGCAATGCGTACTGGTCATACGCGGTGACGAACACCGTCAGCGGCATCTGCGAGGCCGGGATCGCGCGCAGCAGCTCGAAGCCGTCGACGCCGGGCATCTGCACGTCGAGGAACATCAGCGCGGGCTGGTGCTCGGACACCGCGAAGAACGCCTCGCGCCCGTTGCCGGCCTCGCCGACGATGTCGATGTCCGGGTGGCGCGCGAGGCGCAGGCTCAGGCCGCGCCGGGCCAGCGGTTCGTCGTCGACGATCAGGGTGCGGATTCGCATGCAGCGCGGTCCTCGGTCTTGGCGGTTTCGTACGGGAACTGGATGCGGACTTCGGTACCTTGCGGTTGCAGCCGCACGATCGTGAAGTGCTGTTCGTCACCGTAGAGCACCCGCAGGCGTTCGCGCGTGTTGGCGAGGCCGACGCCATGGCCGTCGCTGCGTTCGGGGCGGTAGTCGAGGCTGCCGGGCCCGTCGTCGCGCAGCGCGATGTCGAGGATGCCGTGCTCGACGCGCGCGATGATTTCGATCCTGCCGCCTTCCTCGCGGCGCGACACGCCGTACTTGACCGCGTTCTCGATCACCGGCTGCAGGATCAGGCTCGGCACCAGCGCATCGCCCGCCGGCGGCGTGACGAGGATGCCGACCGCGAGGCGATCGCCGAAGCGCAGCTGCTCGATCGCGAGGTAGCGGCGGATCGCGCCGATCTCCTGGTCCAGCGTGATCTTCTGTTCCGGATCGCTGTCGAGCGAATAGCGCAGGAACCCCGACAGCGCGCCGACCATCCCGTTCGCGGGTTCACGCTGCCCGTCGAGGATCAGCGTCGAGATCGCGTTCAGCGTGTTGAACAGGAAGTGCGGGTTGAGCTGATAGCGCAGCATGCGCAGCTGCGCCTGGTGCGCCATAGCGGTCGCCTTGAGCGCGGTTTCCTTCTCCTGCTGCAGCTGGCGCGCGAGCTTGATGCCGACGTAGGCGCCGGTCCACGCGAGCAGCAGGTAGAACCAGCCGAAGAAGTAGGAGATGTAGCCGAGCCAGCTCGGCGGCGGCTTGCAGTCGGTGCAGACGCCGTAGATCGCGAGCGCCCACGCGTAGCCGCCGACCAGCGAGCACACCGTCAGCGCGGCTGCGCCCCACGCGATGCGCTGGCGCGGCGGGCGGTTCCAGGTCGACTTCAGCACCGCGCGCACGACCAGCGTCAGCGCGAACCCGCAGACGCTGTCGAACAACGCAAGCTTGTAATAGCCGACCGGCCGGCCCTGGCCGAGC
>DAIOWG010000003.1:0-27668 GCA_036758645.1 Dokdonella sp.
GGGATATCTTCGCGGCGTCCGCGACGGAACCGGGAACATAGCGCGGCCCGACGGTCATCGGGAATGCGAATTCGTACGCTCCGTCCTCGTACTTGAGCGTCTCTACGTAACTGATCTCGACGCGGACGGATTCGCCGACGTGCTCGCGCCGACGGATACCCACTACGTGACGGCACTCGACCGCAACGGCGCGCAACTGCGCGCGCATCCGATCTACGGCCAGAGCAGCGACGGCACCGCTCGCAAGACCTGGGCCGAGGTCGGCGTGCACGTCGACCAGGCGGCCGACCTGCGCGGTTACGCCGAATGCGGGTTCGAGCATCGCCCGAACTTCGCGAGCGCCTCGCCCGCGATCGCCGATGTCGACGGCGACGGCACGCGCGAGTTCGTGCTGCCGGGCAACGTCTACGACTGCGCCGAGAGCCCTTACGAGAGCCTCTACTACGATGTCTGGCTGCTTCGCGCGGACCGCACGCGCTGGGCCGCGGCGGCATGGGACTGGACCGCGATACCGCCCCAGGGCGCGAGCGGCGCGCCGTTGTCGGAAGACTACGGCGTGATCCAGAACATCGCCGCCAACGTCGTCGTGGCCGACCTCGACCGCGACGGCCGCGGCGAAATCCTGCTGCCGAGCTACGACGGCAAGCTGCACGCATGGTGGCTCGATCGCAACGAGCATCATGCGTGGCCGTACGTGATCCCTGGCGCGGGATTCCACTTCGCATCCGAGCCTGTCGTCGCCGACCTCGACAACGACGGTTTCGCCGAGGTGCTGTTCACGAGCTGGGGCCAGAACGGCAACGGCGAGTCCGGTCGCCTGCATGTGCTGAACCACCGCGGCGAACCGCTGCACGTGCTGGCGCTGCCGGCCGCGCGCGGCGGCTCCTGGAGCGGCGGCCTCGCCGCTCCGACGCTGGACGACATCGACGGCGATGGCGAACTCGAACTGGTCGCGTTGACGAGCGGCGCCGGCGTCGTCGCGTTCGACCTGCCCGGCACGCGCCGCGCGCGCGTGCTGTGGGCGACCGGTCGCGGCAGCTACCTGCGCGCGGGCATCGCCGCGAACGACCGCATCTTCGGCGACGGTTTCGGCGCGCGCGGAACCGGGGAGTGAAGCGACTTGGATCGGATCGCGCCTGCTGCGAGAATGCGGGACCTGCACGACTGCCTGACTGGAACCGAATGCCTCCCGCCACCGCCCCCGCACAGGACGACGTCCCGTTCCGCTCCTTCATGTGCGTCGTCTGCGGCTTCATCTACAACGAGGCCGACGGCTGGCCCGACGAAGGGATCGTGGCCGGCACGCGCTGGGAAGACGTGCCCGAGACCTGGACCTGCCCCGACTGCGGCGTGACGAAGTCGGATTTCGAGATGACGGAGATCTGAGCAAAGGCAAGGTCGTGCCCAAGGGGCCGAAGGCGCGTACTCGCACCACGCTTTTCCGCCCCCCAAGCCTCCGCAAAGCGCCACGAAACCGCCTCATTCGCTGCATGCGCACCTGCTCGACTAGGCTCGTCGCCCAGGCAGGAGTTCCCCATGCAGGTATTCGTCCCTCTCGAAGACGCGCTGCCCGAACTCGACGTGGGCGCCCTGGTGCCGTATCGCGCCGGGCTCGCATGCGCGCACGAGCTGCGTGCCGCGCTGCAGCTGCCCGACGGCAGCTGGCAGGCGGTGACGGCGTTCAGCGATGGATCGTCAGCTCGTCGCCCGGATGCACGCCCAGCTTCGACGCCTGGCCCGCATTGAGCTCGAGCACGTAGCGCGCGGGTGCGCCGCTGGAATAGCCGCGGCAGGGATCGGCGAGGCAGGGCGGTACGTCGCGTTGCACGCTGACCAGGCGCCGTTCGGCGTCGAAGAACAGCATGTCGAGCGGGATCTTCGTGTTCTTCATCCAGAACGCGCGCGGCGCGTCGTCGGGGAACACGAACAGCATGCCGTGATCGAGGGGCATCTCGGTCCGGTTCATGAGTCCCTGCGCGCGCGACGCGTCGTCTTCGGCGATCTCGATCGAATAGCGCTGTCCCGCGAGCTCGACATGCGCGCCATCGGCCGCACAGGCACCGACGCCCGCGAGGAGCGCGAGCGCGGCGAGCACGCGCGGAAGGACGGATCGGATCGGCATCGTGGAGTCTCCTGTGCAGGCCTCAGCCCAGCGCGTGGCCGAACTGCTGGCGATATTGTTCCGCGAACTCCGCGTAGTCGAAACGCTGGTTCTGGGTGCCGGGATGCTCGACCTTCAACGCGCCCATCAACGAGGCCATGCGCCCGCAGACCTCGAGCTCGTAGCCGCGCATGAGGCCGAAGATCAGGCCGGCGCGATACGCATCGCCGCAGCCGGTCGGATCGGTGATGCGGCGTTCGTGGGCAGGCGGGATCTGGGTGACGGTGCCGCCCGCGCGGATCACGGAACCGCGAGGGCCCTGCGTCACGATGTACGCGCGCGTCTTCGAAGCGATGGTCGCGGCGTCCCAGCCGGTACGTTCCTGCAGCAGGTTCGATTCGTAGTCGTTGACGACCACGTAGTCCGCGATCTCGATGAAGTGGCGGAACTCCTCGCCGTTGAACAGCGGCATCGCCTGGCCCGGATCGAAGATGAAGGGGATCCCGAGTTCGGCGAACTCGGCGGCGTTCTGCAGCATCGCGTCACGCCCGTCCGGCGCGACGATGCCGAACGTCGCGCCATCGACCTCGCGCACGTGGTTCTCGTGGCTGCGCAGCATCGCGCCCGGATGGAACGCGGTGATCTGGTTGTTGTCGAGGTCGGTGGTCATGAACGCCTGCGCGGTGAACATCTCCGGCAGCTCGCGCACATGGTCGAGGCGGATGCCCTGGCTCGTGAACCATTCGCGATACGGCCCGAAATCCTGTCCCACCGTCGCCATCGGGATCGGATCGGCGCCGAGCAGCTTCAGGTTGTAGGCGATGTTGCCGGCGCAGCCGCCGAACTCGCGCCGCATGCGCGGCACCAGGAACGACACATTCAGGATGTGCACCTTGTCGGGCAGGATGTGGTTCTTGAACTGGTCCTGGAACACCATGATGGTGTCGTAGGCGAGCGAGCCGCAGATCAGTGCTGACATTCGGGAATCCGCATCCTGGGCCTGGCGATGGGCCGGCCAAACCGCTCGATCTTACCCGGAAAGGGGACGCTGGTAGTCAGGCTCCTCGGGAAAGCGGATGAAGTCGTCGGGCCGAGGAGGCTTGACTCCCTCCGTCCCCGACACGGAAACCTGCGCCGCGCAAGGCATTTTTAACCTCGGCGTCCTTGCCCGCCCGCGCGATGAAGTCTAGACTCGCGCGCTTTTCCCCGCTTTCGCACAAGGCTCGCGCCTCATCATGTTCAAAGGTCTCCGCGGACTCTTTTCCAACGATCTCTCGATCGATCTCGGCACTGCCAACACGCTCATCTACGTGCGTGGGCAGGGCATCGTCCTCAACGAACCTTCGGTGGTCGCGATCCGCCAGGACCGCGGGCCCGGCGGACCGCGCTCGGTCGCGGCGGTCGGTGGCGACGCCAAGCGCATGCTCGGCCGCACCCCCGGCAACATCGTGACGATCCGCCCGATGAAGGACGGCGTGATCGCCGACTTCACGATGACCGAGGAGATGCTCAAGCAGTTCATCAAGAAGGTGCATCGCGCGCGCATGTTCCGTCCCAGTCCGCGCGTGCTGGTCTGCGTGCCCTGCGGCTCGACCCAGGTCGAGCGCCGCGCGATCAAGGAGTCGGCCGAGAGCGCCGGCGCGCGCGACGTCTACCTGATCGAGGAACCGATGGCCGCCGCGATCGGCGCCGGCATCCCGGTGCACGAGGCGCGCGGCTCGATGGTGCTCGACATCGGCGGCGGCACCTCCGAGGTCGCGGTGATCTCGCTCAACGGCATCGTCTACTCGCAGTCGGTGCGCATCGGCGGCGACCGCTTCGACGAGGCCATCATCAACTACGTGCGCCGCAACCACGGCACCCTGATCGGCGAATCGACCGCCGAGAAGATCAAGGTCGAGATCGGCTGCGCATTCCCGCAGTCGGACGTGCGCGAGATCGAGGTCTCCGGCCGCAACCTCGCCGAAGGCGTGCCGCGCATGTTCACGGTCAACTCGAACGAGATCCTCGAGGCATTGCACGAGCCGTTGTCCGGCATCGTGAGCTCGGTGCGCAGCGCGCTCGAGCAGACCCCGCCGGAATTGTGCTCGGACGTCGCCGAGCGCGGCATCGTGCTGACCGGTGGCGGCGCCCTGCTGCGCGACATCGACCGCCTGATCTCCGAGGAAACCGGCCTGCACGTGCACGTCGCCGACGATCCGCTGACCTGCGTCGCACGCGGCGGCGGCCGCGCGCTCGAGCTGATCGACCAGCACGGCAGCGATTTCTTCGCGCCCGAGTGAGCTCGGCCAGGGCTGAGGGCAAAGGGCTGAGGGCCGTCGCCGCGCGAGGGCCTCGGCTAATGGGCAGTGCGCGCCTGCGCTTCGACGAATGCCTGCGACAACTCGATGCAACCATGCAGCCCTTTGCCCTCGGCCCTCAGCCCTAGCCCATGCGCTCCGACACCGCCACCCTGTTCGCCGAGGGCTCGGCCAGCACCTTGAGGCTGATCGTCTATCTCGCGATCGCGGTCGCGTTGATGGTGCTCGACCATCGCGGAGGCTGGCTGCAATCGCTGCGCCGCCATGCGGGCCAGACGCTGGTGGAACCGGCCTGGCGCGTGGCTGCGCTGCCGTCCGAAGTCGCGCGCGCTGCGCGCATGGCGGTCGTCACGCAGGACAGCCTCGCGAGCGAGAACCGACTGCTGCGCGAACAACTGCTGCTCGCGCAGACGCGCCTCAACCGCCTCGACGTGCTGGTCGCGCAGAACGAGCGCTTGAAGGAGTTGCTCGATGCGCAGAAGGACCTCGGCCTGGCGGTGCAGTTCGCGCGCATCGTCGACGTCGACCTCGATCCGTTCCGCCATCGCATCGTGCTCGACGTCGGGCGCAACCAGGGCGTCGCGATCGGGCAGCCCGTCATCGACGCGCACGGCGTGATGGGGCAGGTGGTCGAAGTGCTGGCGGACACCGCGATCGTGATGCTGGTCACCGACCCGACGCACGCGGTGCCGGTGGTGTTCGAGCGGACCGGCCTGCGCACGATCGCGTACGGCAGCGGCGCGATCGACCGGCTGGAACTGCCGAACATCCCGATCAGCGCCGACGTCGCGGTCGGTGACCGCCTGATGACCTCGGGCCTCGGCGGGCGCTTCCCCGCGGGTTTCCCGCTCGGCGAGATCCTGTCGGTCAACAACTCCGAAGACGGCATGTTCGCCGCCGCGATCGCGCGGCCGGCCGCCGCGCTCGATCGCAGCGGCGAGGTGCTGCTGCTCGGCGACCAGCCGCAACCCTACGGGCCACCGACGCCGGCGCCCGCGGGTCCGCCCGTTCCCGCTTCGCTGGAGCCCGCTTCGCTGGAGCCCGCTTCACCGGACCCCGCTACACCGGAGCCCGGCGCATGAACCGCTGGCGCGCGCAGGGCTGGTTGATGCTCGCGAGCCTCGTGCTCGCATTCCTGCTGCAGTTGCTGCCGTTGCCGGTCGCGCTGCTGCCGTTCAAGCCGTGGTGGATCGGACTCGTGCTGATCTACTGGACGATCGAGGTGCCCGAGCGCGCGGGCCTCGGCCTCGCGTTCGCGTTCGGCCTTGCCGGCGACATCGTGACGGGTGAGTTGCTCGGCGAGCAGGCGCTGCGCCTGGTCGTGCTCGCATTCATCGTGCTGCGGTTCCGCGCACGCCTGCGCTTCTTCCCGATCTGGCAACAGACGCTCGCCGTGTTCGCGTTGCTTCTCAACGACCGCGTCGTCACGCTGATGGTGCGCGGGTTCTCCGGCGAGCCGATGCCCAACGCGACGTTCTGGTGGGCGCCGGTGGTCGGCATGCTCGCGTGGCCATTCGTGTACCTGCTGTTCGACGACGTGCGCACGCGCTTGCGCGCGAAGGACTAGGCATGCGTCGCGACGGCGTCGGCGCGCTTGCCCGCGTGCGTGCCACCCGCGCCGCAACCGCGCGCGCGAGGGTATCGCGGTGGTGACGCGCGGCATGCTCAAGCCGCTGAAGGAGGGCCGCCAGGAAGCGGCGCTGTTCCGTCGCCGCGCGCTGGCCGGCATGCTCGCGATCGTCGCGTTCCTGCTCGCGCTCGGATTGCGTTTCGCCTACCTGCAGGTCGATCGCCACGACGAACTGAGCCTGCGCTCGGATGCCAATCGCGTCGTCACGCGTCCGCTCGCGCCGACGCGCGGCCTGATCTACGACCGCAACGGCGTGCTGCTGGCCGAGAATGTCGCCGCCTTCAGGCTTGAAGTCACGCCCGAGCAGGTCAAGGACATCGAGGCGCTGCTGGATGCGCTCGCGCGCGTGGTGCCGCTCAGCGAGGACGACATCACGCGCTTCCATGCGACGCGCAAGGGCAAGCGCTCCTACGAAGGCGTGCCGCTGCGGCTGAAGTTGTCGGAAGAGGAGATCGCCCGCTTCTCGGTCAGTCGCTGGGCCTTCCCCGGCGTCGACGTGGTGCCCTACCTCACGCGCTCGTATCCGCTCGGGGCCGAGTTCGCGCACACGGTCGGCTATGTCGGCCGCATCGACGAAGACGATCTCGTGCGGCTCGATCGCGGCGACTACGCCGGAACCAGCCATGTCGGCAAGACCGGAATCGAGCGACGCTACGAAGACCGGCTGCATGGCGAGCCGGGCTACGAACAGGTCGAGGTCAATGCCGATCACCGCCCGTTGCGCGTGCTCGAACGCGTTCCGCCCACGCCGGGCCAGAACCTCTACCTCACGATCGATGCGCGCATGCAGGAGGCGGCCGAAGCCGCGTTCGCGGGGCGCGCCGGGGCGGCGGTCGCGATCGACCCGCGCAACGGCGAAGTGCTCGCGATGGTCAGCGTGCCGAGCTTCGACCCGAACCTGTTCGTCAACGGCATCTCGCGCCCCGACTATGCGGCATTGCTGGCCGATCCCGGCAAGCCGCTGTTGAACCGGCTGCTGCGCGGCAACTACGTGCCGGGCTCGACGATGAAGCCGTTCGTCGGACTCGCCGGGCTCGAGTACGGCATCCGCAAGCCGTCCGACACGATCCTCTCGACCGGCGAGTTCCACATCCCGGGCCAGTCGCGCGGCTACCGCGACGACAAGCGGGGTGGCCACGGCCGCGTCGACCTGGTGCAGGCGATCGCGCAATCGGCCAATACCTATTTCTATTCGGTCGCACTCGACCTCGGCATCGACCGCTTCAGCGAGTTCATGCGCCGCTTCGGTTTCGGCCAACCGACCGGCATCGACCTCGACGGCGAAGGCAGCGGCGTGCTGCCGTCGCGCGAATGGAAGCGCGGGCGCATGAACCAGCCGTGGTATCCGGGCGAGACGGTGATCGCGGGCATCGGGCAGGGTTACTGGGTCGTCACTCCGCTGCAGCTCGCGCATGCGGTCGCGATCCTCGCCGCGCGCGGGGAGCCGCACGTGCCGCACCTGCTGGCGGCTGCGCAGGAGGGGTTCGATGCGGCACCGGTGCCGGTCCCGCCGGCGCCGCCGCGACCGAACGTGATGCGCAACCCGGCCGACTGGGAGGCGATCGAACGGGGCATGATCGAAGTGTTGCGCAGTGGCACCGCGCGCGGCATCGATCGCGATTTCCCGTACGTGATCGCGGGCAAGACCGGAACCGCGGAGCGCTTCTCGCGCACCGACGAGAGCTGGACCAGCATCAGCACGAGTCCGATCGAGCGCCACCAGGTGCTGTTCGAGGCGTTCACGCCGGCGGAGGACGCGCGCATCGCCGTGATCGTCGCGCTCGAGGCCGGTCGCAGCGGCGCGCACGACGCCGCGCCGATCGTGCGCAAGATCCTCGATGCGTGGCTGCCGGGCGATCTCGCACGCCATGGCGCGACGCCCGCGATCGGGGTCGGTCCGGCACCCGGGGAGAGTCGCGGATGATCGACGAAACGCTCGCGCGGCTGCGCCATCGGCTCGCGACGCTGTGGCGCAAGCCGCGGCTCGACCTGCCGCTGTTCGGCGCCTTGCTGCTGCTGATGGGCATCGGGCTCGTCACGCTGTACAGCGCGAGCGATCTCGACCGCAGCCAGGTGATCGCACAGGGGCTGCGTTTCGCCCTCGGGCTCGCCTTGCTGCTGCTGATCGCGAGGATCCCGCCGCAGACCCTGCGCGCATGGACGCCGTGGCTGTATGCCGGCAGCGTCGTGCTGCTCGCGCTCGTGGCGCTGCTCGGCGAGGGCCGCGGCGCACACCGCTGGCTCGACCTCGGCATCGTGCGCTTCCAGCCGTCCGAGCTGCTCAAGCTCACGATGCCGATGATGGTCGCGTGGTACCTCAACGGACGACCGCTGCCGCCGGGCTGGGGCACGCTCGGCGTGGTCGCGGTGCTGATCGCGGTGCCTGCCGGCTTCGTCGCCGAGCAACCCGACCTCGGCACTGCGTTGCTGATCGCGGCGAGCGGCGCGTTCGGCATATTCCTTTCGGGCGTGGCGTGGTGGCGCATCGGGCTCATCATCGGTGTGTGCGTCGCGCTGGTACCGATCGGCTGGCCGTTCCTGCACGACTACCAGCGCAACCGCGTGCTGACGATGCTCGACCCCGAGGCCGATCCGCTCGGCAAGGGCTGGCACATCATCCAGTCCAAGATCGCGGTCGGCTCGGGCGGCGTGTGGGGCAAGGGCTGGCACAACGGCACGCAGTCGCGGCTCGAGTTCCTGCCCGAGCACACGACCGATTTCATTTTTTCGGTGTACGCCGAGGAATGGGGCCTGGTCGGCGTGCTGCTGCTGCTCGCGCTGTACGTGTTCATCATCGGTCGCTGCCTGTGGATCGCGGCCGAGGCCAAGGACACCTACGCGCGCCTGCTCGCAGGAGCGATCGGCATGTCGCTGTTCGTCTACGTGGTCGTCAACGGCGGCATGATCACCGGCGTATTGCCGGTGGTCGGCGTGCCGCTGCCGCTGATGAGCTACGGCGGCACGTCGGCGGTATCGATGCTGACCGGCTTCGGCGTGCTGATGTCGATCCACGCGCACCGCAAGGCGCTGGGGGCGTAGCCGGGACCCTCCTGGAACGAAGAGGCGCCCCCGGCGTTGCGGCGGTCAAAGGCAATCGCCGAGCGCGTCGTAGATCGAACCCGTGCCGCCCGGCAGCGCCGCATGCAGTGGTTCGTCGCCCGCCAGCGCGGCGAGCAGTTGCGGCATCGTGGTGCCGGGCGCGAGCGGGATCGTGCAGGTCCAGGCCGGAACGTCGACGCCGAGCTGCCCGCTGCGCGGATCGATCTCCTCGCTGCTGGCCGCGAAGCTCCAGAGGCAGGCGCCGATGCGTCCGCCGTGGAGCTGCACCGAGCACTGGAATCGCAGCGGCGTCAGGTTGGAGTAGTCGCCCTCGCAGAACGTGTCGCCGCAGATGTCCTCGAAGCCGAGCTCCAGCGCCGCGCGCAGTGCGTACCACGCCTCGTATTGCGCATCTTCGGTGAAGTACGTGTACGGATCCACGTACGGCGACCGCCACGCATCGGCGTGCGCGGGCAGCGCCTGCGCGGCGAGGGTGGCGAAGCTGATTGCAGCGAGCAACGGATGGAAGCGCATGGGGGTCCTCCCTGGACTGGCCTGTTGCTCCACGCGGTCCATCGCGGACCGCGCGCAACGCAGCGCATCCTGACGGCGCCACGCACACTGCGCGATACGCGTTCGTCGCGTCGGGGCGTAGGAGAACCGCGCGACGTGCGTGCGTTTTCAGATCAGCCACGCTTGCCCGCGGTGGTACATTACACCGATGCGAATCCTGTCCAGCACCTGCCGTGCATGCGTCCTCTTCCTGATCGCCGTCGGCTGCGCCTTCGCGCACGCGGGTGCGACGTCCGATGCCGAGCGCGCGTTCGCCGCTGAAGTCGCGCGCGAAGGCGGCGCCTCCGAAGCCGATGTGCTGGCCGCGCTCGCGGGCGCGAAGGTGCAGGCCTCGATCCTCGAGGCGATCGCGCGGCCGGCCGAGAAGACGCGCGAGTGGAAGGACTACCGCCCGATTTTCCTGACCGATGGCCGCATCGACGACGGCGTCGATTTCTACCTCGCGCATCGCGAGTTGCTCGATCGCATCGGCGCCGAGTACGGCGTGCCGCCCGAGGTCATCGTCGCGATCATCGGTGTCGAGACCAGTTACGGGCGCATCACCGGCAAGTATCGCGTGCTCGATGCGCTGTACACGCTCGCGTTCCACTATCCGCCGCGCGCGAAGTTCTTCCGCGGCGAGCTGAAACGCCTGTTCCTGCTCGGCGACCAGCACCTCGCCTATCCGATCGATCAGTTGAAGGGCTCGTACGCGGGCGCGATGGGCTGGGGCCAGTTCATGCCGACCAGCGTCGCGAACTGGGCGAAGGACGAGGACGGCGATGGTCGCATCGACCTGTGGTCGTCGATGCCGGACATCACCTCGAGCATCGCGAACTACTTCGTCGAGCACGGATGGAAGACCGGCGAGCCGGTCGCGGTGCGCGCGCAGCCCGCCGAAGACGCGCGCGTGCTGCCGGACCCCGGCCTCGACCCGGTCTACCCGTTGCAGCAGATGGAAGCCTGGGGCTACGCGCCACTCGAGCACGTCGACGCGGACACGCCTTCGACGCTGCTGAAACTCGAAGGCGATCGCGGTCCCGAATACTGGCTCGTGTTCGGCAATTTCCGCACGATCACGCGCTACAACAAGAGCCCGATGTACGCGCTCGCGGTCTGGCAACTCGCGCAGGCGATCGCGGACGGCAGCAAGGCCGCGACGCGATGAATCGGTGCGCGCTCGCCTGCGTGATGCTCGCCGCGCTGCTGCTCGGCGGCTGCGCGGGCAACAAGGCGAAGCGTGGCGACGGCGCGCGGCCGGTCGCGAGCGCGGAAAGGCGCATCGACGACGACACGCGCAAGTCGCAGTCCGATCGCTACCGCCACCGCCAGGACCATGGCCCGGACGCGCCGCCGATCGATGTGTCGAAGATCCCCGAACCCGTGCCGAAGGTCGAGCCGCGCTCGCGCTACGGCAACAAGCCGACCTACAGCGTGCTCGGCCGCAGCTACCGCGTGCTGCCGAGTGAAAAGGGTTATGTCGAGCGCGGACTCGCGTCGTGGTACGGCAGCAAGTTCCACGGCTACATGACTTCGTCGTTCGAGCCTTACGACATGTACCGCTTCAGCGCTGCGCACAAGACGCTGCCGCTGCCGAGCTACGCGCGCGTGACCAACCTCGAGAACGGCAAGAGCGTGGTCGTGCGCGTCAATGACCGCGGGCCGTTCCACGAAGGGCGCGTGATCGATCTCTCGTATGCAGCCGCAGTGAAGATCGGCGTGTGGCCGAATGGCACCGCGCGCGTCGAGGTACGCGCGATCGATCCGGCGCTTCCCGATGAAAGCGGCGCCACGTCGCGGGTCGCCTCCGCCAGTTCCCCGCGCCCGTCCGCGCTCGACGCCAGGCCCCCGCAGGTCGCCGAGCCTGCGCGCCCGCCTGCGGGCCGCGCGGGCGCGCCCGGCCTTTACCTGCAGATCGGCGCATTCGGCGAACGCGCGAACGCCGAACGCGCGCTCGAGACGGCGCGTCGCTCGGGTATCGCGAGCGTCGGCATCGATTCGATCGCGGTCGCGGGTCGCACCGTCCATCGCGTGCGCGTCGGTCCGCTCGCCGATGCGAGCCAGGCGCAGGCGCTGACCGACCGCATCCGCGCGCTCGGACTCGGCGAACCGCGCGTCGCGCTCGAGCCCTGAGCTTGCGGAGGGGCTTGGGCCCCGCGACCTTCCAGTGCACCCGCATCGGCGACCCACCATCGCCTGAACCCCGGATGGCCCCGCATCGCGCACAGCGTGCCTGAGCAGGCACGGTCTGCCACAATCCGGCCCTTGTTCGCCCTGCAGGACCCTGTTTTCGAATGAAGCTGCCGTACCTGATCGCATTCGCCCTCGTCATCTTCAGCGCGGCCGAGCCGTCCGTGTCGCACGCGCAGGCGCCGGCGCCTGCCACCGAGGCACCCGCCGCGGCACCCGCCGCACCCGCGTTGCCCACGCCGCAGCCCGTCGCGAAGCCCGCGCTGCCGGTGCCGGGCGCCGGCGCGGGACCCACGCCGCCGCCGCCGACGATCGCGGCGAAGAGCTGGGTGCTGATGGATTTCGCGAGCGGCCAGGTGCTCGCCGAGAGCAACAAGGACGCGCGCGTCGCGCCCGCCTCGATCACCAAGGTGATGACGTCGTACGTGGTCTCGGCCGAACTCGCGCGCGGCAAGATCCATCTCGACGACCAGGTCTTCATCAGCGAGCACGCGTGGCGCGCGGGCGGCGCCGGTACCGACGGATCGACGAGCTTCCTGCAGCTCAACAGCAAGGTCGCACTCAAGGACCTGCTCTACGGCATGATCATCCAGTCCGGCAACGACGCGGCGATCGCGCTCGCCGAGCACGTCGGCGGCTCGGAGGAAACGTTCGCGAACCTCATGAACCAGTACGCGCAGCGGCTCGGCATGACCGGCACGCACTACGTCGACGCGAGCGGCCTGCCGCATCCGGAGCACTACACCACCGCCTACGACATCGCGCTGCTCTCGCGCGCGCTGATCCGCGACTATCCCGAGGACTACTCGATCTACGCGGTCAAGGAGTTCGAGTGGAACGGCATCAAGCAGCACAACCGCAACACGCTGCTCTGGCGCGACGATACCGTCGACGGCATCAAGACCGGCCACACGTCCGAAGCGGGCTATTGCCTTGCGACGTCGGCCAAACGCGGCGAGCAGCGCCTCATCGCGGTCGTCATGGGCGCGGCGAGCGAGAAGCAGCGCGCGGACGACAACCAGGCACTGCTGAACTACGGCTTCCGCTTCTTCGAGACGCGCAAGCTGTATGCCGCGAATGCAACGCTGGCGACGCCCGAGCTGTGGAAGGGCGCGGCCGAGACGCTGCCGCTCGGCGTCGACGGCGACGTGCTCGTGACCTTCCCGCGCGGTCGCTACGACGAGCTCAAGGCGAGCCTCGAAGTGCCGGCGCGGCTGGTCGCGCCGATCGCGAAGGGCGGCGAAGTCGGCAAGCTCAAGATTGCGCTCGATGGCAAGCCCCTCGTCGAACGCCCGCTGGTCGCCCTCGCGCCGGGCGAATCCGGCGGGTTTTTCACGCGCGTCGTCGACGAGGTCTGGATGTGGTTCAAGGGCGATGCCGCGGCGAACGTGTCCTCGAGCGCGCCGCAGGGCGGGTGATCGGAGGCGCGCACGCGATGCAGAACCTGGACGACATCAAGCCGCAGGAACCCGGCCAGGGCTTCCAGTTCCCGGGCGTGTTCGAGATCACCGCGATGGGTAGCGCGACGGCCGGAATCGAGGAAACGTTGGCGCGGATCCTCGCCGACCTCGGGCTCTCGGTACTGGCCGGAACGATGCGCGTGCGACCGTCGCGCGAAGGCAATTACGTGTCGGTCACGACGAGCTTCACCTGCCCCACGCGCGAGAAGTACGACGCGGCACACGCGGCGCTGCGCGCCGATCCGGCGATCCGCTGGACCCTGTAGGAGCCCACCCTGTGGGCGATCCGCGCAGGAAACCGGTGCACGCGCCGATCATCGAACCATCGCGATCGCGCACAGGGTGCGCTGCAACGCGCGTGTTGGGCATTTCGCAGGAGCCCACCCTGTGGGCGATCCGCGCAGGAATCCGGTGCACGCGCCGACCACCGAACCATCGCGATCGCGCACAGGGTGCGCTCCTACGACTAGGCGCCAGGCACCCGCGCGTTCTTCGAGGATTGCCAATCCGCGGGAGGTTCGGCCTTGTCGGCACGCGTCGCGGCGAGGCGCAACGCTTCGACTTCGCTGCCGGTCGAGAGCCAGTCCTGGAAATAAGCGCCCAGCGATGTCGCGTCGGAAACCTGCATCGGGTCCCACGACACGTGCCACCAGTTGACGCGGCGCGCGCGGTCGGCATCAACGGCTTCGAGCGCATCGAGCTTGCGCAGCAGGCCCTCGCCGAGGCGCGCCTGCAGGATCGTGCGGCCTTCGTGCAACAGGATCCGGCCGGCGGCGCTGCACGGATCGCGGCGCGCAGGGGCGGTCGCGACGGCGTCGGATGCGCATGCGCCGAGCAGCGTTCGCGCCGTACCGCTCGTGCTCAGGAACACCATTGACGCGAGCGCCATCGAATCGGACATGGCCGCTGCATCGACGTCCGGCGCCATTGTCCTCAGGCTCGACAGGACAGCCTCGGGCAGTGGGACGCGCGTGAATGCCGTCCGCCAGACGGTCGCGAATCCGGTCGTGTATTCGTCATAAAAGCGGCTCCCGGCCATGCGCTCCAGCGACGGGAGCGGATCACCTGCGCCAGGGGGGTCCGGCAAGGACAAAGCCCAGACCGCCGCATTGTCCGGGTCGAGGCGCTGCAGGCGTGCGATCGCCGCTTCGCGCTCGCCAGCCTCGGCATGCAGCGCAGCGAGCCATTGCACGAGCGGATCACCAGGGTGCGCGCGCGCGATGTCGGCCAACGTCGCTGGCGCGGCCGATGCCGCATGCTCAGCGGTGCCCGCCGTCGTCGCCGGATTCGACGGGAACAGGCGGTCGCTGGCAGCGGCGACGCCCTGTTCGCGCGCGTCGTCGCTTGCACGCATCGCAGCGCGCACCTCTTCGACGTAGGCCGTCCACGCATCCGCTTCCCCTTCGTCGAGGTCGGCCACGTGCGTGTCGTCCTCCGGCAGCCACCCTTCAGGCGGCGTCGCAGGCTTGCCGAGTCGTGCGAGACGCCGCTCGGCCGCCATGATGGAACCGGTCGCATCCTGCCAGTCGCGCTCGCGATCCGCGGGCGCGTCCGCGTGGGCCGAGGCGCTGCGCGACGGATCGGATGCATTCGCCTCCAGCCAGGCCTGCTGGCGCTGCAGGTCGGCATGGCCCTCGCCCTTGCCGAGCAGCTCGAGGCCGAGCTCGCGCAAGCGGAAGCTGTCGCCCTCGCGCGCGAGCACGCGGCCTGCGCGAGCGCACCAGTCGAGTCGGCGCCAGTCCTGTTCGGTCGACCCGTCGGGCTGGCAGGCGCGCTTGAGCACCGAGTCGGCCGCGGACCAACGGAACGACGTGCGTTCGAGCGCGGCGGAAAGCGCGGTGCGCGGCGCCTCGGCCCCGGCGACTTGCGCGCCCGGTGTGGAGAACGTTGCGGGATGGGCGCTGAAGACCTGCGTCCAGAGCGCGACCTCCTCGCCTTCGTGGTCGTACGCGCGCGGCACAGTCGCCATGCGTTCGAGCGCGGCATCGATGCCCGCCTGGTCGCCCTTCGCGTGCGCGAGCGCGACCGCATAGCGCCACGCGGCGGCGTTGTCCGGTTCCAGCCGCACGAGGTTCGCGACCTCTGCATCCGGCCAGTCCACGGGACCGCACTGGCTGTTGAAATAACGGCCTTCCGAGGCCGCGACCGATTGCACGAACGCGTCGCCGGGCGCGAGGCTTGCCGCGCGCGCGACGATGTCCTCGCTTTTCGCTTGCAGCGGATTGTTCGCGTCTTCGTCCGACAGGTGCACGCGACCCGCCAGCACCTGCACGCGCGGCGAGCCATCGGCGCGCAGCACATCGAAGAGTTCGCGCTCGGCGCGTGCGTGGTCCGTCTCCCAGGCTTCCGCAGCGAAAGCGGCTTCGGCCGCGGGCGGAGAATCGGCGAGGCCCAGGCCCGGCATCAATGCGGCGGCAAACACGAGCCAAAGCCGGTTCTTGCACATGGACCGATCCTCGAATGGGCGGGCGAGCCCAGTCTAGCAACGAAAAAATGGCAACACGCGGCGTGTTTCATGATGGAATCGTGCTTGTGAACACGTTTCCGGTACCCATGTCGCGATGATGCCTCGCCCCGTCCTCGTTCGCCGCCTCGGCCGCCAGCCCTATGAGCCCGTCTGGCGCGCGATGCAGGCATTCACCGATGCGCGCGGGCCGGAAACGCCCGACGAGCTCTGGGTGCTCGAGCACGACCCGGTATTCACGCTCGGCCAGGCGGGGCGCATGGAGCACGTGCTCGCGCCGGGCGAAATCCCGCTGGTGCCGGTCGATCGCGGAGGCCAGGTGACCTATCACGGACCCGGGCAGATCGTCGCGTATCCGCTGTTCGACCTGCGCCGGCTCGGGATCGGCGTGCGCGAACTCGTCACGCGGATCGAACAGGCGATCATCGACACGCTCGAAACATGGAACATCGTCGCGCTGCGGCGCGATGGCGCGCCGGGCGTCTACGTGGCGGACGCGAAGATCGCAGCGCTCGGCTTGCGCGTGCGGCGCGGTTGTTCCTTCCACGGCCTCGCGTTCAACGTCGCGATGGACCTCGAACCATTCCGGCGCATCAATCCCTGCGGCTACCAGGGTCTCGCGGTCACCCAGGTGCTAGACTTGGGCGGACCCGGATCGCTGGCCGCGGTCGAGGCGGTCCTGGTCGGCGAACTCGCGCGCCAGTTCGGCCTTTCGCCGCAAGCCGCCGATCCGCACCTGCCTGCCGCCGAGGACGACGCCACCCGCGTCGCGCGTTCCGCATGACCATCAAGACCATCCCGCTCGCCGTCGTCGACGGCGTCGAACGACAACTCGGCGAAGACAAGATCGCGCGCAACCGCGCGGCCTTCGCCGACGCACCGATGCTGCGCAAGCCGAGCTGGATCCGCGTGCGCATCCCGCCCGGCAACGGCGTCGCCAGGCTCAAGGCGAAGCTGCGCGAGAACCGGCTCGTCACGGTCTGCGAGGAAGCCTCCTGCCCGAACATCCACGAATGCTTCGGCAAGGGCACCGCGACGTTCATGATCCTCGGCGAGGTCTGCACGCGGCGCTGTTCGTTCTGCGACGTCGCGCACGGGCGCCCGAAGGCGCCCGACCCGCTGGAGCCCGCGAACCTGGCAGGCACGATCCGCGACATGGGCCTGCGCTACGTGGTGATCACTTCGGTCGACCGCGACGACCTGCGCGACGGCGGTGCCGCGCATTTCGCGGCCTGCATAAAGGCGGTGCGGTTCGAGAATCCCGAGATCCGGATCGAGATCCTGACGCCGGATTTCCGCGGCAAGGGCCGCATGGAGCGCGCGCTCGAAGTACTCGCGGGCGACCCGCCCGACGTGTTCAACCACAACCTCGAGACGCCGCGCGCGCTCTACCGCGAGGTGCGCCCGGGCGCCGACTACGACTGGTCGCTCGAGCTCCTGAAGCGCTTCAAGGCACAGCATCCGGCGGTACCGACCAAGTCCGGCATCATGCTCGGACTCGGCGAAACGTTCGAGCAGGTCGAGGAAACGTTGAACGACCTGCGCCGCCACGATGTCGATATGGTTACGATCGGCCAGTACCTGCAGCCGAGCCCCCACCACCACCCGGTGCTCCGCTACTGGACTCCGGAAGAATTCAAGGCGATCGAAGAACTTGGTTACCGCATCGGATTCCAGCACGTCGCGTCGGGCCCGATGGTGCGCTCCTCGTACCATGCTGACGAGATGGCGCATGCGGCTGGCTACGTTCAGGTCGTCCACGCTTGAATGCCCGCAGGCGGCGCGCGCCGCCCCGGCCGGTATCCCTGGAGATTGCCCGATGCGGAAGTTGCTGATCACCGCGGCCCTGGTCGCATTTGCCGGCCCGGTGTTCGCGAAGCCGACGCCTGAAACCGGCGGCCCGCTGCTGCAGCCGACGCTGGAGCAGGGCGAGGCCGCAGTGTGGGCCACGCGCTTCCTGACGCGCTTCCACTACAAGCCGACTCCGCTCGACGACGCGATGAGCTCGAAGATCCTCGATGCCTACTTCGAGGCGCTCGACGGCGACCGGCTGTTCTTCGTTCAGGCGGACGTCAACCGCTTCGAGCCGTATCGCGACGGACTCGACGACGCGATCTACGACCAGGACCTGTCGCCTGCCTACTCGATCTTCAACATCTACCAGCAGCGCGTGGCCGAGCGCGTCGCGCATGCGCGCGCGCTGCTCGCCAAGGGCTTCGACTTCAGCGGCGACGAAAGCTACGACTACGACCGCGAGGAAGCGGCGTGGCCGAAGGATGCCGCCGAGGTCGACGACCTCTGGCGCAAGCGCATCAAGAACGACTGGCTGCGACTCAAGCTCGCGGGCAAGGCCGACAAGGACATCCGCGAGACGCTCGACAAGCGCTACGCGAACTACCTCGATCGCGTGCGCCAGCTCAACAGCGAGGACGTGTTCCAGACCTTCATGAACGCGTACGCGTCCTCGATCGAGCCGCATACGAACTACCTCGGCCCGCGCGCGTCGGAGAACTTCGACATCGCGATGAAGCTTTCGCTCGAGGGCATCGGAGCGGTGCTCCAGCGCGATGACGAATACACCGCGATCCGCGAGATCGTGCCGGGCGGCCCGGCCGCGCTGTCGGGCAAGCTCAAGGTCGGCGACCGCATCGTCGGCGTCGGCCAGGACGAATCCGGTCCGATCATCGACGTGGTCGGCTGGCGCCTCGACGACGTGGTCGAGAAGATCCGCGGTGCGAAGGACACGGTCGTGCGCCTCGAAGTGCTGCCTGCCGATGCGAGCCCCGACGGCAAGCACGAGCTGCTCTCGCTCGTGCGCAAGAAGGTCAGCATCGAGGAGCAGGCCGCGAAGAAGTCGGTGATCAAGGTCGGCGAAGGCGAGCGCGCGCGGCGCATCGGCGTGATCTCGCTGCCGACCTTCTACCAGGACTTCGACGCGCGCCGGCGCGGCGACGAGAACTACAAGAGCGCCACGCGCGATGCCGCGCGGCTGCTGCGCGAGCTCAAGGCCGACGGCGTCGACGGCGTGATCGTCGACCTGCGCAACAACGGCGGAGGTTCGCTCGCCGAAGCCACCGATCTCACCGGCCTCTTCATCGACCGCGGCCCGGTCGTGCAGGTGCGCAATGCGGCCGGCCAGGTCGAGGCGGAAGAGGACAAGGAACCCGGCATGGCCTGGGACGGGCCGCTCGCGGTGCTGGTCAACCGCAGTTCCGCCTCGGCCTCCGAAATCTTCGCGGCCGCGATGCAGGACTACGGGCGCGGCATCGTCGTCGGCGAGCCGACCTACGGCAAGGGCACGGTGCAGAACCTCATCGACCTCGACGACGTCGCGCGCAACGAAAAGCCGGTCTACGGCGAGGTCAAGATGACGATCGCGCAGTTCTTCCGCATCGACGGCGGCTCGACCCAGCTGCGCGGCGTGACGCCGGACATCAGCTTCCCGCTGACGGTCGACGCCGACGAGTACGGCGAGTCGAGCTACGAGAACGCGCTGCCATGGACGTCGATCGCCCCCGCGCGCTACCAGCCGGTGGCGGACCTGAAGCCGATCATCCCGATGCTGGCCGAACGCCACGCCGAGCGCGCGCGCGAGAACATCGAGTGGAAGAACCTCGAGGCCGACCTCGCCGAACTGCGCAAGTTGCGCGCACAGACGACGGTGTCGCTCAATGAGGACGCGCGCCGCAAGGAACGCGATGCGCAGGAGGCCAGGCGCAAGGCGCGCGACCTCGCGGCCGGGCATGCGACGCCCGACGCCGATCCCGCGCAGAAGACGCGCGAGAAGATCCAGGAAGGCGTCGATACGCCGCTCGGCAAGGGCGCCGAATCGCTCGCGGGACAGCCCGGCCCCGGAGGCGTCGTCGAGGAAGCGCTGCGCGACGACGGGCTGCAACCCGACGAACGCGGGATCCGGAACGACATCGCGCGCGAGGAGAAGGCGAAGGAACGCCGCGACGTCGTGCTCGACGAGACCGCGAACATCCTCGCCGACGAAATCGGCCTGATCCGCCACGATGACAAGCTCGCCGCGCAGGTGCTCCCGCGCGGCGCGGTGGTGCCGACCGAAGCGGAGTGATCGGAGAAGCGCACGGAGGCGATGCAGGCCTGCCGGTTCCGGCGCGATCGGATCGAAAGGGGCGGGGCTCGGCATCCAGCCGGGGGCGTTCCGGAAGGCTCGATTCCTTCTCGAAAGCCCTTCCGCTGGACGCGCGCCGCGACTGCGGCGACCATCGGCGTTCCACTGAACGGGGAACGCACATGCGCATCGACCTTCTCGTCGCGACGGCCGCGCTTGCCGCCGTGCTTCCGGTTCGAGCCGATGCGCAGTCGGCGGTCGAACGCATGCAACCGTTGCTGCCGCAGGTGACCGCGTGGCGGCGCGACATCCACGAACACCCCGAGCTCGGCAATCGCGAAGTGCGCACTGCGCGCCTCGTCGCCGACCAGCTCGAGCGGCTCGGCCTCGAGGTCCGAACCGGCATCGCGCACACCGGCGTCGCAGGCGTGCTCAAGGGCAGCAAGGCCGGTCGGCGGCTCGTGATCCGGGCGGACATGGATGCGCTGCCGGTGACCGAGGAAGTGGATCTGCCGTTCGCATCGAAAGCGACCGGCGTCTACCAGGGCAAGCAGGTCGGCGTCATGCACGCCTGCGGCCACGACGCGCACACCGCGATGCTGCTCGGCGTCGCGAGCGCGATGGCGCCGATGCGCGGCGACCTCGCGGGCGAGGTGATGTTCGTGTTCCAGCCGGCCGAGGAAGGCGCGCCGCCGGGCGAACAGGGCGGGGCGCCGCTGATGGTCGCCGAAGGCGTGTTCAAGGACTTCCGGCCCGATGCGCTGCTCGGCATGCACGTCGTGAGCACACTGCCGGTCGGCACCGTCGCGTTGCGCCCGGGCGGGGCGATGGCGAGTTCGGACACGTTCCGCATCACCGTGCATGGACGCCAGAGCCATGGCGCGACGCCCTGGCTCGGCATCGATCCGATCGTCGCGGCCGCGCAGATCGTCACCCACGCGCAGGTCATCGTGAGTCGCCAGCTCGACATCAATGCCAATCCCGCGGTCGTCACGTTCGGCGTGTTCGACGGCGGCCAGCGTTTCAACATCGTGCCCGATTCGGCGCGCCTGGAAGGCACCGTGCGCGCGTTCGACGAGGAGATGCGCGTGCAGGCGCTCGCGAGCCTGCGCAACGTCGCCGAGCACGTCGCGGCCGCGAACGGCGCGACGATCGAGGCCGAGATCCCGGTGACGCCGGGCAGCAATCCGGTCAACTACAACGATCCGGCACTCACCGCGCGCGTGCGCGCGAGCCTCGAAACCGCGCTCGGCAAGGACCAGGTGCAGGAAGCGCCGCGCTGGACGGCCGCCGAGGACTTCCCGCACCTGGGCCGTTCGGTGTCGGCGCCGAGCGTGTACTTCTTCGTCGGCGCGACGCCGGCGGGACGTGATCCGGCGAGCGTACCGGGCAACCACTCGCCGCGCTTCTTCGTCGACGAAGGCGCGCTCGCGGCTGGCAGCGCGGGCATGCTGCAGGCCGCACTCGACTTCCTCGGCACCGCTTCGGACGACTGACCGCGCGCGAGGCATGCCACGGCCAGGCTGCGCAACCCTGGTCAGGACTCCGGCAGCAGCGCACGGTACGCGGACGAGGCGGGATAGGCGCGTTCGACGATCCCGGCTGCATCGCGTTCGATCGCCGCGGCTGGCTCGACCTGGCCGGCCGCGCGCAGTGCACGCGCATACGCGAGCGCGAGGCGTGCGGTACGCGGATGCGCGTCGCCGACGTCCGCGCGCGTGAGCTCGAACGCGCGGCGGTGCTCGGCGAGCGCGGCCTCGGGATCCCCCGAGCGCAGGATCGAGGCGCGCGTGCTCGCGACGCGCGCATGCATCTCCGGCTCGATGCGCGTGCCGACCGCGTCGACCTTTCGCAGCAGATCCAGCGCCTCGGCGTCGCGATGGTTGCCGGCAAGCCAACGCGCGAGCGGCAGCCACGCATAGGCGAGCTCCTCGCTGTCGTCCTGCGCGGCGCTGCGCGCCGCCACCACCGCATCGAGCAGCGCGCGCGGCTCGGCGTCGACCTGACCCGAATCGATGAGCGCATTCGCGAGGTCCACGCGCATCACCGGCAGGCGACTGTTGTCGGAATCGCCAACCACCGATTCGAGCACCGCCAGCGCCTGGCGCAGCAGCGGGACCGCTGCATCGAATTCGCCACGCAGGTAGTGCAGGCGCCCGTCGGAGAACAGCGCATGCGCGTACTGCGTGCTGCGCGCGCCGTCGCGCGCGAGCACCGCCGGCGTCGCGCGCGCGATCAGCGCCTCGGCCTCGGCGAAGCGGCCGTGTTCGGCCAGCATGCGCGCGAGTTGCAGCTGCTCGCGCGCGAGCGGCGAGCTGTCCTCGCCGAACAGCACGCGCGTGAGTTCGAGGCGGCGGCGAGCCGCCTCGAGCGCACGCGCGTACTCTCCCGCATAGGACAGTGCGGATTCGTGGATGTCGAGCGCTCGGCGATACGCGAGCGTGCGCGTCTCGCCGGCGGCTTCCAGCGAGGCGAGCGCGCGCTCGCAATACGACAGGGCCTCGCGCGCGCGGCCCGAATCGGCGCCGATCGCGCACAGGTCGAGCAGGCTCTCGACGATCGCCTGCGGCGGCGCGCCGATGCGCTCTCGCAGCGCCAATGCCTCGCGCGCCGCGGCATCCGCCTCGCGCGTCTTGGCGCCGCGCATGAGCGCTCGCGCGAGCGCGCTCCATGCGTCGGCGTGCAGCGACTCCTCATCGGGCGCGTGCGTCCGAACCAGCTCGAGCGCGGCGCGCGCAGCGCGTTCGGCATCGGCCGACGACCCGTTCGATTCGACCGTCGCGAGCGCCTGCGCGCGCAGGCTGCGTGCGGCGGCGAGGGGTTCGCCGACCGCGGGTTCGAGCTGGAGGCGCGCGGCCTCGTTGAGCAGGGACGCGCCTGCTTCGCCCTCGTTGATGCCGCGGTAGGCGTTGCCGAGCGCCTCGAGCAGGCGCGCGCGCACGCGTGGCTGGTCCGCGAGTTCGGTCGCGATGCGTTCCCGGCCGCGGTCGAGCACCGCCCTCGCGCTGAAGTCGTGGCGACCGGACGCGGTCGGATCGGCGAGCGCGAACGCAGACACCAGGAAATCGGTGGTGCGTCCCGCGACTTCGGCCTCCACGCGCGCGTCGCGTTCGGCCAGCAGCGTGCGCCAGGTGAAGCCGCTCGCGAGCGCGACGACCGCCGCCGCGGCCGCGATCGGCCAGCGGTTTCGACGCAGGAAGCGCTGCGCGCGATAGCCGAACTGGTCCTTGCGCGCGAGCACCGGCTGCGCCGCGAGGTGGCGACGCAGGTCGTCGGCGAACTCGCCGACCGAAGCGTAGCGCTGCGCCGGCTCGCGCCGCAGCGCCTTCAATGCGATCGCGTCGATGTCCGGCGATATGCGGCGCGCCGCGCGGCGCGCGCGCGCCGACGACGCATCCGCGCGCGCCTGCGCGCGCCGACTCGGCGGCGCCACTTCGCCGGACACGATTGCGCTGCTGCGCGCGTGCTCGTTCGGCAAATGCGCGAACGGGCGCACGCCGGTGAGCAATTCGTACAGCACGACGCCGAGCGCATAGATGTCGCTGGCGGTGCCGAGCGGCTGTCCCTCGATCTGCTCGGGACTGGCATACGCGAGCGTCATCGCGTGCAGCATCGTGGTCGCGCCTGCGGATCCGTCCTCGCGATCGAGCAGGCGCGCAATGCCGAAGTCGAGCAGCTTGGGTTCGCCCGCCGCGTCGACGAGGATGTTGGCGGGCTTCAGGTCGCGATGGATCACGAGCCGCGCGTGCGCATACGCGACCGCGGCACAGACCTTCAGGAACAGCGCGATGCGCTCGCGCAGCCCGAGCCCGCGCGCATCGCACCAGTGGTCGATGTGGTCGCCGTCGACGTATTCCATCGCGAGGAAGGGTCGATCGTCGAGCCCTGCGCCGGCGTCGAGCAGCTGCGCGATGTTCGGATGCTGCAACGTCGCGAGGATGCGACCCTCGGCGAGGAAGCGTGCGCGCTCGCGCGTGCCCGGCAAGTCGGCGCCGCGCAGCATCTTCAGTGCGACGCGTCGGCGGATGCCGCCATCCTCGCGTTCCGCCAGCCAGACCTGGCCCATGCCGCCCTCGCCGAGGCGTTCGAGCAGGCGGTACTCGCGTGGTGCCTGGACCTCGAGGCGCGCTTCCGCGAACAAGCCGCGTGCGTGCGCATCGGCGCCTGCGTCGAGCGCGCATGGCGCGCTGTCTTCGGCCGAGGCCACCAGCCAGTCGACTTCGCGGCGCAGCCGGTCGTCGCACGCGCAGGCGCGCTCGAGGAAGTCTGCGCGCGCGTCGCGATCGAGGTCCAGGGCGGCGTGCGCGATTTCCAGCGCGCGCTGGTAGCACGCGTCGTCGTGATTCATGCGAGTTCGCGCTGCAGCCACGCACGCGCCATGCGCCAGTCGCGCACCACGGTCGGGCGCGCCACCTCGAGCACGTCTGCGATCTGCTCGAGTTCGAGCCCGGCGAAGAACTTGAGGTCGACCACGCGCGCCTGGCGCGCGCTGATCGCCGCGAAGCGTTCGAGCACCGCGTCGAGCTGCACGAGGTCGATGCCCTCGCCGGCGGGCAGATCGACTTCGTCGATCGCGACCCGCTCGTCCGAGCCCGGGCGCTTGAGCGCGCGGCGCCGACGCGCGTGGTCGACCAGCACGCGCCGCATCGCCTGCGCGGCGATCGCGATGAAGTGCGCACGGTCGGACGGCGCCTTCTGCTGCGCAGCGAGGCGCAGGAACGCCTCGTTCACGAGCGCAGTGGTCTGAAGCGTGTGGCCGTGGCGCTCGCCCGCGAGCGCGCGCGAGGCGAGCGACTTGAGGTCCGCATAGACGATCGGCGCCAGGCGATCGAGCGCCGTGCCATCTCCGCGCTGCCAGCGTGCAAGCAGCCGCGCCACCTCGTTCTCGTCGTCGTCGCGAGCCATCGCGCTCCTGCGCGCGGTTGTGCGCATCACCGCCGAGCATAGCAATGATCGAGGTCGCCGCCGATACCGGCCTTGCGCCTGGATGGACGCGCTGGCGTGCGTTCCTGCACGCGCCGCGCTGGCACGGCGGGTCGCGCGACGGCGATGCTATAGTCCCCGGGTGTAGTTCCCGGCCGTGCGGGATGCGCGGCGCCTCGACCCGGCAACCATGTCCACCATCGACGAACTCAAGCAGGCGGCGCTCGCCTACCACCGCAAGGCGCCGGCCGGAAAGATCAAGGTCAGCCCGACCAAGCCCGTCGTCACCCAGCGCGAACTCTCGCTCGCGTATTCGCCCGGCGTCGCCGCCGCCTGCGAAGAAATCGTGCGCGATCCCGCCGAGGTCGCGACGCTGACCGCTCGCAGCAACCTCGTCGCGGTGATCACGAACGGCACCGCGGTGCTCGGGCTCGGCAACATCGGTCCGCTCGCGGCCAAGCCCGTGATGGAAGGCAAGGGCGTGCTGTTCCAGAAGTTCGCGGGCGTCGACGTGTTCGACCTGGAGATCGCCGAGAACGATCCGGACAAGCTGGTCGAGATCATCGCGAGCCTCGAGCCGAGCTTCGGCGGCATCAACCTCGAGGACATCAAGGCGCCCGAGTGCTTCGAGGTCGAGCGCAAGTTGCGCGAGCGCATGAAGATCCCGGTGTTCCACGACGACCAGCATGGCACCGCGATCATCGTCGGCGCGGCGCTCGTCAACGCGCTGCACATCGCGGGCAAGGACATCGGTTCGATCAAGCTGGTGTCGACCGGCGCGGGCGCGGCCGGCATCGCCTGCCTCGACATGGCGGTGAGCCTCGGCGTGAAGCCCGAGAACATCTGGGTCGCCGACCGCCTCGGCGTGGTCTGGAAGGGCCGCAAGGAGGAGATGGACCCGAACAAGTGCCGCTACGCGCGCGAAACCGATGCGCGCGTGCTCGATGAAATCATCGGCGACGCCGACGTGTTCCTCGGCCTGTCCGCGCCGGGTGTGCTCAAGCCCGCGATGGTCGCGCGCATGGCCGAGCGACCCGTGATCCTCGCGCTGGCCAATCCGACGCCCGAGATCCTGCCGGAGGAAGCCAAGGCGGTGCGCGCGGACGCGATCATCGCGACCGGCCGTTCGGACTATCCGAACCAGGTCAACAACGCGCTCTGCTTCCCGTACATCTTCCGCGGCGCGCTCGACGTCGGCGCGACCGTGATCAACGAGTCGATGAAGGTCGCCTGCGTGCACGCGATCGCCGAACTCGCGCGACGCGAGGCCAGCGACATCGCCGCGCGCGCGTACGGCGGTCGCACGGTCTCGTTCGGTCCCGAATCGATCATCCCGCAGCCGTTCGATCCACGCCTGATCGTGCAGCTCGCGCCTGCGGTCGCGAAGGCCGCGATGGAATCGGGCGTCGCGACGCGACCGATCGAGGATCTCGTTGCCTACCGCGAGAAGCTCAGCGCGTTCGTGTTCCGCACCACGCTCGTGATGAAGCCGGTGTTCGCGCGCGCGAAGGCCGACCCCAAGCGCATCGTCTACGCCGAGGGCGAGGAAGAGACGGTGCTGCGCGCGGTGCAGCACATCGCCGACGAACGCATGGCATGGCCGATCCTGGTCGGCCGGCCCAGCGTGATCGATTCGCGCATCCAGCGCCTCGGGCTCCGCATCAGGCCCGGCGTCGATTTCGAGCTGTGCAACATCGACGACGATCCGCGCTTCAAGGACTACTGGACGCTCTACCACGACCTGATGCAGCGCCACGGCGTCACGCCCGACAGCGCCAAGCAGATCGTGCGTTCGCGCGCGACCGTGATCGCGGCGCTGATGCTGCGCAGGGGCGAGGCCGACGGCCTGATCTGCGGACTGGTCGGGCGCTTCCACAAGAAGCTCAACTACCTGCGCGGGATCGTGCCGCTCGACCCCGGGGTCGAACAGCCCGCCGCGATGAGCGCGGTGTTCAACGAGCGCGGCGTGTTCTTCTTCCTCGACACCCACGTCGCGTCCGAACCCGATGCCGAACGCATCGCCGAAGCGACTGCGCAGGCGACGTTGCGCCTGAAGCTGTTCGGCATCACGCCGAAGGTCGCGATCCTCTCGCATTCGAACTTCGGCAGCCACGACGATGCGAGCGCGCGCAAGATGCGGCGCGTGGTCGAACTGCTGCGCGAGCGCCTGCCGCGGGTCGAGATCGAGGGCGAGATGCATGCCGACACCGCGCTCAATCCCGAGGTGCGCGAACGCCTGTTCCCGAACTCGCGCCTGTCCGGCGTCGCGAACGTGTTCGTCTGCCCGAACATCGACGCCGCCAACATCGCGTTCAACATCACGCGCGTGATGACCGACGGCGTGGTACTCGGGCCGATCCTGATGGGCCTTTCGCGCCCCGCGCACGTGCTGACGCCGGCCGCGACCGTGCGCCGGGTGTTCAACATGACCGCGCTCGCGGTCGTGGAGGCGCAGATCCGCGCCCAGGTCGGCGGTGTCGCAAGCGGAGCCGTGGCATCGGCGTAGTCGCGGCGCCCCACACGGCCGATCGGATGCGTAGGGTGGACCGCAGCCGCGCAGCGGCGAGATCCACCATTGCCATCTCCACGCAGCGGCGCGCCCTTTTCGGAGTCGCGCGGTGGAACTCGCGCCTGCGGTTCCGCGCGAAAACCGCATAGGCGCTCGCGCTGCGTTCCACCCTACGGCCGCATCGCGGTGGGTCGGATGCGTAGGGTGGACCGCAGCCGCGCAGCGGCGAGATCCACCATTGCCATCTCCACGCAGCGGCGCGCCCTTTTCGGAGTCGCGCGGTGGAACTCGCGCCTGCGGTTCCGCGCGAAAACCGCATAGGCGCTCGCGCTGCGTTCCACCCTACGGCCGCATCGCGGTGGGTCGGATGCGTAGGGTGGACCGCAGCCGCGCAGCGGCGAGATCCACCATTGCCATCTCCA
>DAIOWG010000004.1:0-16555 GCA_036758645.1 Dokdonella sp.
GGGGGCATGCGCGGTGGCCATGCGCTTGCCCCGGGACGCAGCGCCTTCGGCGCGCGCCCTTTCGCCTTCGGCACCTTTTCCCGCTACGCAGGGGAAGCGAAGCCAAGATAGCCGAGGTTTGCACGTGAGCCGACTATCGCGCGTGAGGCAATCGCAGGGTGCGGACCTCGAACGCGCCGGTGTCGCCCGCTTCGCTTCGTGCGAGTTCGACGAGTTCGACGAGGCGCGTACCTTCGAGGCCGTAGCTCGACGCGGCTGCGGCGTGCAGTTGCGAGACACCGCGCGTGGCCGCGTCGGTCACGATCCCGGCCTGGCGGGCATCCGCGAGCAGCCGCTCGAAACCCGGCAGCGCCATCGGCGAGGCGATCATCACGAACTCCTCGCTCGTGGTCGGGCTGCTGATCTGCCAGCTCAGCGCGGCACCGTCGGCACTGCCGGGCAACTGGATCGCCCGCCCGGATGGAAGCGGGTTCTGCTGGTCGAGTCCGGCCAGCGGAAACAGCACGTTGAGCTCGCCGTCGGCATCGCCGTTGAGCACGTAGACATGGGTCGGGCGCGTCGCGCTGAAGCGCAGCGCGAGCGCGTCGCCGATCTGTACCGGCGTGCCGTCGGCGATCGGCTGCGCGGTCTCGGGATCGACGAAGGCGGCGTCGACCTGCCAGGCCGGTGCACGCAGCAGCACGGCGGCGGTCGCGACGGCCGCCAGCGCGAATGCCGCAGCCAGCGCGGGGAACCAGCGCGCGCCAGGCGGGCGGCTCCCGGCCTGCCGGGGCAACAGGCCGAGCAGCACATCGGCGAATCCGGCGGCATTGCGCGGACGCGCGTCCGCATCCTTCGCGACGAGGCCGTCGAGCGTCGAACAGAGCGCAGAAGGCAGGTCCGGGCGGCGCTGCGCGAGTGCGGTGAGCGCACCATCGTCGCCGCGCGGGAATGCGCCGCTCAGCAGGTGATGCAGCAACACGCCGAGCGCGTACAGGTCGCTCTGCGCATCCGGCGGATGGCCGGCCAGAACCTCGGGTGAAAGGTAGCGGCGCGTACCGCTGACGACACTGCGCGCAGCGAGGTCCTCGCGCCGCCCGCTCGCGCCGAAGTCCATCAGCACGATGCGGCCGCCGCGTTCGCGCATGACATTCTCGGCCTTGACGTCACCGTGCACGAGCCCGGCCGCATGCACCACCGCGAGCGCGCGCGAGACTTCCAGCGCGATCCCGAGCGCCTCGTCGGCACCACAGGGACCGTCCGCGGCGAGGATCTGCGCGAGCGTGCGGCCTTCGATCAGCTCGCTCCAGATACCGGCGCGTCCGTCGTGCACGGCCGCGCCGTACACCGCGAGCACGTTGCGGTGGCGGATGCGAGCGAGCTGGCGCGCCTCGGCCACGAGCTGCGCGTTGGCGGGGTCCGACAACGGGTCGCGATTCGCGCGCAGTTTCAGCGCGACCTCGCGCTGCAGGGTCGGATCCCAGGCGCGGAACACCTCGCCGGAATGACCCTCGCCGAGTCGCGCACAGACCTCGAGCGGCCCCCAGTGGAACAGCGGCCGCGGCGCGTCGGCGCGCGCGGGCTGGTCACCGACGCTGCGGAACGCGCGCGCGACGTCGTCGAGCAGTCGCAGGTTGTCGATCGTGCGTGCATCCGCGCCGAGCGCGCGCTCGGCCGGCGTCCAGTCGACCGGACGCTCGTCGGCGATCGCCTCGGCGATGCGGGTGGTCGCGAACCGCGCTTCGATCACCTTCGCCTCAATCGCCATCGCGGTGTTCCTCGCCGATCGCCTCCGCCATCCGCTGCAGCGCGCGCGCGACCGTCATGCGCACCGCGTCGACGCTGCCGCCGACCTCCAGCGCGATCTCCTGCCACGAAAGGCCGAACTCGATGCGCAGAACCACCAGTTCCTGCTGGCGCCGGTTGAGTTTCGCGAGTGCGTTTTCGTACGCGCGCAACCGTTGCTCGCTGACCAGTTGCTCGATCGCCGATCGCCCCTCGTCGACGATCTCGACGTCCTCGACCGCGAGGTGCGCACCGCCATGCCGGCGCTGGCTGCGGATCTCGTGGCGCACCTCGTTGAGCAGGATCTGCCTGAGGTACGCGAGGAACGCGCCGCTGCCGCTCGCCTTGAACGCGTCGAGGTGGCGCAGCGCGCGCATCAGCGTGGTCTGCACGAGGTCTTCGGTGTCGCTGGCGCTGCGCGCGTACTGCGGCAGGCGCCCGTGCGCCCAGCGCAGCAGCAGCGGCAGGCTGCGGTCGTAGAGCGCCTGGCGCGCTTCGGCATCGCCTGCGCGGATGCGCCGCAACAACAGTTCGGTCGGCTCGGTCATGCGCGCGGTCCGCGCGCTGGGCGCGGTCCGATCCTGCGGGGCCCGAAGGGGCGACGGCGCCGATTCTAGTCGCGCGGCGGGCGGGTGGTGCGAGACGTACATGGCGGCTCCCCTGTGACGCAGTCGGCTATCCATGCAAAGCCCGCGTCGGCGGCGATCGAACGCAACGCCGGCCGTTCGGTTCGGTCCCTGGCGGGCTTTCCGGCATCCACAGTCACCCCGGGGAGCCTCCGAATGAACCCGCGCATCCTTCGCCACGCCCTGCCGTTCGCGGCGCTGCTGGCCCTGCCTGTCCATGCCGCCGTGCATTGCGTCGACAGCCCGGCCACGTTCAAGGCCGCGATCGACGTCGCCGAAGCCAACGGCCAAGACGACGAGATCCGCCTCGTCGGCGGCACATTCGCCGCGTCGCCGCCGTTCCATTTCCAGTCGACCGAGACGCATGCGATCACGTTTTCCGGAGGCTTCAACATCGGCTGCAGCGACGTCGGCGACGAGCCGACCACGATCGATGGCCAGAACCTGCGACGCGGCCTGTTCGTACTCAATCCGGCCGGCGACGTGGTGGTCGAGAACCTCACGTTCGCGCGCGGCCTCTCCACCAACAACCGCGGCGGTGGCCTGCACGTGACCAGCACCGATGGCGACATCCGGCTCGACCGCAGCGTTTTCCTCGCCAATCGTGCCGACGACTTCGGCGGGGCGGCCACGATGTCGACGTCGAACGGCAACATCACGGTGCGCAACAACCTCGCGTTCGCGAACAGCAGCGCGAACATCGGTGCGTTCGAGCTGCTGCAGAACCAGGGCGAAGGCCACGTGACCGGCAACACGATCGTCGCGAACCAGAGCGAGGGCGACTTCCTGCCCGGGGGCCTGTGGATCGGCGGCGACTCGCACTGGGTGGTCGCGAACAACATCATCTGGAACAACCTTCCGGAATCGCCCGGGCCGTTCCAGAGCGATTTCCGAAGCAATGCGACGACCCATGTCCGCTACTCCAACGACATCGGCGTGGTCTAACCGGACACCGTGGCGCTCGAAATCGTCGGCGAGCTCAGCGTCGATCCGCAATTCGCCGACTGCGGCTTCCTCTGCATCGGCTTCGAGCTCGAGCGCGGTTCGCCGCTCGTCGACGCAGGCGACGACGCGCCTGCGGGCGGCATGACCGCAACCGATCTCGCCGGCAAGCCGCGCACGATCGGGGCCCGCGTCGACATCGGCGCGTACGAGAACGACCTGCTGTTCGCCGATGGGTTCGATTGAGCGCCTACTGCCGTCCGCGCGCGGATGCCGCCACCGCGATCGAACGGCGCGCGTCGCGCCCCGCGTTCGGTTGCGCGCGCCGCAGGCTTCCAGAGGCAGGCGTACCCGTCCGGAGTCCGTGATGACCACACCACCCATCGTCCTGCGGCTCGCCGCGATCGTCCTCTGCGCGTTCTGCGCAACCGCGGGCGCGCTCGAGACGCGCTGCGTGAACACGGCCACCGAATTGCGCAACGCGTTGCTCGCGGCCGACGACGACGACATGCAGATCAACGTCGTGCGCGGCACCTACTCGTTCGCCAGCGATCCGATGGACGCCGCGCCCGAACCCTCGCTCGGACACAATGTACGCATCACCGGTGGCTACGACGCGAGCTGCGGCTCGCGCGAGTACGACCCGCTGCTCACGGTGTTCACCGGCTCGACGCCTTCCTTCTCCGTCATGAGCTACGACTCGATCGTGGTCGAGTCGATCGCGTTCGTCGATACCGGCAACGTCGGCTTCCGCGCGGAGTCCTATGGCGGCAATGGCCCGGACGAGCGCGTGACGCTGAGTCGGGTCTGGTTCGAGAACCTCTGTGGCAACGGCAACTGCAGCGGCAGCGGCGCGCGCGCATCGGTCAACGCGAACGACGTGTCGTTGTCGCAGGTGGCCGTGGTCGGCCATTCGGGCACGCGCTGCGCGCTCGAGATCGATACCTACGACCTCAACCTCGCCTCGGTCTCGTTCTCGCTGTTCGCCGACAACGGCGGCGATGGCCTGTGCCTGACCCGAACCGACAATGTCGAGGATTTCCGCTTGTTCGCGCTGAACAACGTGTTCTGGGACAACGCCGGCGACGACATCGTCACGCGCGTCTCGTCCGACCTCGACCTCTACAACAACCTGTACCAGTCGCTCGACACCTCGCCCGCGCCGGACGACCCGCCCGTCGGCACGATCAGCGTGGACCCGCAGTTCGTGAATGCGGGCGCCGGCAACTACCACCTGCAGAACGACTCGCCGGCGGTCAACACGGGCCTGCTGGTGCCGCCGTCGCTGCCGACGCGCGACATCGAGGGTGGCACGCGCTGGGTCGGCCCGTTGCCGGACCGGGGTCCGTACGAGTCGGCCTCCGCCGACAGCAGCATCATCCTCGTGACCAACACCAGCGATTCGATCGTCGCGCCCGCGAGCGGCTCGCTGCGCTGGGCGATCAACCAGGCGAACGCAGACCCCGGCCTGAACCGCATCCGCTTCGCGATCGGCGGCAGCTGCCCGCGCATCATCGAGCTGGCCGGACCGCTGCCCGACATCACCGACCTCGTGAAGATCGAGGGTTACACGCAGCCCGGCAGCGCAGTGTCCGATGTGGCGCTGTTCTTCGACGCGACGATCTGCATCGGCTTGCGCGGCGACCTGTCCACCAACCATGCGTTGCAGGTGCCGATCAGCGTCGGCGCCTCGGAGTTCCTCGACGTCAGCGGCATCGGCTTCGGCGGCTTCGACGTCGCGGCGATCCGGCTCGCCGGCGGCGCCGGCTCGCACATCCACGGCAACCAGTTCGGCGGTTCGCTCGGCGCGATCGCACTCGGCAACAGCGCGGTCAACGTGCGCATCGGCGGCACCAGCCGCAACAACGTGGTCGGCGGTGACGATCCGGCGCAACGCAACCTGATCATGTTCGCGTGGAACGCCGGCATCGAGCTGCTCGACAACAGCGGCGGCGCCGAAGGCTACGGCAACCACGTGACCAACAACTTCATCGGCACCACCGCGGTCGGCGCCGGGATGGCATCGAACAACCTCGGCGTGCGCGTGCGCACGCACGAGAACGTGATCGAGGACAACGTGATCTCGGGCAACCAGACCCACGGCATCCTGATCGAGGGGCCGCTCGCCGACGACAATCTCGTCACCTCCAATCGCATCGGGCTCAAGGCGTTCGCGCTGTGCTTCCCGCCACCGTGCGACCCTGACGACTACGCGCTCGGCAATGTCGAGATGGGCGTGCTCGTGCAGGGCGGCGGCAGCGACAACCGCATCCAGTACAACGAAGTCGCGCACAACGGGCAGAAGGGCATCCGCCTGTTCGACGGGCTGCGCAACCGGCTGCTCGGCAACGGCGTGCACCGCAACGCATCGCTCGGCATCGACGTCGGCGTGGCCGGCGTCAACCCGGAGTACCCCGGTAGCGGCAGCGACCAGCTCGCCAACCACGGCATCAATGCGCCGACGCTCGCCGCCGCACGCGGCGGACAGCATGCGGGACGACTGACCGGGCTCGTCGAGACCACCAGCGGCAGCTACATCATGGAGGCGTTCAGCAGCGCGGCCTGCGACGCGAGCGGATTCGGCGAAGGCGAGGCGCGCGTCGGACTCGCGATCATCGAGATCCCCGGCGCACCCGGTACCGGCGGCACCGCGCAGTTCTCGATGTCGGTCCAGTCGGCGGCGAACCTGCAACCGCGCTTCATCACGACGACCTGGTTCGATCTCGACGGCAACAGTTCGGAATTCTCCAACTGCGTGCCGTACCAGTGCGACACGATCTTCGCGCACGGCTTCGACTCCGCGAGTGCCGAGCGGTGCCCGGAGCCCTGAAGCGAACGCGCGTCCACTGACGCCCTGCGCGTCTCGGTCGCGCATCCGGACGCCACGGTTGGCACCTCGGCCCGCCGACCTGCGTGATCCATCGCAGGCAGTCCCGAAGGAGAACCCGATGCGCACCGAGATGAACCCGTTGATCCTGGTGCTGGCAATGGCCACGATCCCGTTCGGCCACGCGCTGGCCGCGTCGTCGCCCGAAGCGCTCGCGCGCGATCTGCAGAAGGCGCTGCAGGCCGGCGACATGGAGGCGGCCCGCAAGCTCGCCGCGATCGAGCGCGCACCGGCCGAACTGCATTTCTTCTACTTCGACCAGGTCCGCGAGTGCGCGACCGAGGCGACCTGCACGACCGCGCTCGCCCCGATCGACGCCGAATATCGCGCATCGCTGAAGCAGCAGGCGCAGGAAGCCGGCGCAGAGCCCGTCGAGCCGGCTGGCCTGGTCGTGGTCACGACGAAGAGCCGGGACGGCAGTGGTTCGGGCTCGATGAAGATGCCCTATGCGAAGGTCGACGGTGAATATCGGCTCGCATCGATGGGGTACTCCGATGCGGAGTTCGCACGGCGTCGCGCGACGACGAGCGAACGGCTCATGCAGGAGCTGCTCGCGTCGGGCGTCTACGACAGCGCAACGCGCGAACGCCGCACCGACTGGGCCGAAGCCGCGACCAGGCTGCCCGCCGATGGCGGCGAACCCGGCCAGGCGTTCGTGCGCCAGGCCTCGGCGATGGCTGCCGCGGTCGATGCACGCGACCCCGATGCGGCGATGCGCGCCGGCGGCAACTGGGCGCGCAGGGTATTCGCCGACACCGGTTACGACGGCAAGCCGATCGCGAAGGAACTGCGCGCCCGCAAGTTGCAGGTGCAGTCGCTGCGCATGCTTCGCGACGTGCAGGTGCAGGGCGGCTACCAGCTCGGCGACGACGCCGTGCTGATGATCGAGGCACGCAACGGCATCGGCTGGACCGAACGCGGCGCGGTGCTCCTCAGCCGCGACGGCGACGCGTGGGACCTTGCAGGCAAGCAGACGGTGGAGTTTCCTGCCGCTGCGACGCCGTAGACCGGACGACCGCGGGTCGGCCGGCCTGCTTGCGTTGTCCCGACGACGAGCCGGCCGCGCTGCGCGTGTCCTTCCTACCAGGCGTCCGCACCTGGGGATCGATCCCGCACATCGCTTTCGAACCCGTCGACGAAAATCGGCGGGCACGGATTGGCGGTGCCGGGGGAACCGATCTCGGCGATCGAAGCCGGCGCGAATACGCCCTCGTGCCAGCGACCGTCGATTTCGCAGCGATGGAAATGCCCGGGATCTCCCGCGGCAGCGACGATGAGGTTGCAGTCGATGCCGCTGGTGCAGAGCCCGTCGGGACCGAACGCCGTGCCGACCGGCCCGTAGGGCCAGGTATCGTCATCGAGGTCGACGATCGCGAGCACGTCGAGCACGCGCTCCCAGGGCTCCTCGTCGACGAAGCCGTCGTGCTGCGTGTCGATCTCGGTGCCGACCGATGCGCCGACGAGGTTTTCGACGAGCAGGTGCGTGACCGTGCCGCCGTCCTCGAAGTCGATGCCCAGCGTGTAGTCCTCGTTGTCCGGCGTGAAGTCGTGTGCGGCGAACACGAATCGACCGCTGGGGCCGATCACCTGGTCGTGCAGGTGGATCACCTTCTCGATCACGCCCGAATGGCCGCCCTCGGGCAGGTGGTCGCCGACCACGACATAGCTCAGCGCGTCCAGCGAAGTGCCCGGCGCGCCGACCAGTTCGACGAACTCTTCGCGGTCCCTGAGGCCCGCGGCCGCGCCCGGATGGTCGATGCGGATCTCGCTGATCAGCACCTGTGCGGTCGCGACAGCGGGCATCGCGAGCGGCAGCAGCAGCGCGGCGGCGAAGATCGCCGGTCGCGCGCGGAAGGAAAGGATCGGCAGGCCGTGCATGGAAACTCCTCGCTTATGGCCGACGACTCGGTTGCGCGAGGCTCGCGCACGCGTCATCCGGCGATGGGTGGCCCCGTGTGTCCAAGGGGATACGCCGGATACGAGGAACGGCACTGCAAGCGACATCGGCTCGCGGGATGCCGGGCCGACTCGGGCGCGGGTCGCGAACGGCGAACGGCGAAAGTGGAACCGCGTGACCCCGGGCGACGCGCGCGGCGCCGTCAGCGCCCGCCGGTGGGACGGGGGGTGGCGTGCGCTGCGATCCGCCGCCAGCGCGACCAGCCCGCAACCTGCGCGTCAGGCAGCGCTCGCGCCGCCGAATCGCGCGCGAGCAGGCGCGTCGCAAGCGCCGATGGGATCGGTTGCAGGGGAAAATCCGCCGCCCATGCCGGGCTCCAGCTCGCGCCGAGCGCCGCGGCGAAGCTGCCGGTTTCCGCCTCGCAGTGCGCCCCGAGTTCGATGCGGGCCACGCCGGTCACGCGATGCACGCGACGCGCGAGTGCATCCAGTGCGCGCGCGACGCAGTCATCGGATGATACGAAGTCGCGGTCGACGGGCGTCATCCCGCCGTCCTGTCCTGCCGGGACCAGCACCGCGAGCGTCGCGCGCAGCAGCGCCACGCGCGGCGACGGGCGCGTGCCGGGAGGGATTGAGCGCGCGACCTCGGCCGCTTCGGCATAGGCACCGAGTTCGACCAGCGTCCAGCCGAGTCCTTCGAGCACCGGCACGCGTTCGCCGGGCACGTCGCCGAGGTCGGCGAGCGCGATCGCATCGGCCTCGACGAAGTCGTCGAATGCGGCAGCGGCATCGCCCGAATGCAATGCAGCGATCGCGCGCGTGCGCAGGTATCTCACGCGATGCAGCGGAAGCTGCAGGTGCGTCGACGCCGGTGCGGCCGCCTGGAGAATGTCGCGTGCCTCGCGGAAGCGCGCGACCGCGAGCAGCGCGTCGGCATGGCTGCGCTCGACGATCAGCAGCTGCGGATGCTCCGGCCCGAGTGTCCCGCGCGCCCACTCCGACACGCGGCGGTGCAAGGCGATCGCCTCGCGGTACCGCCCCGCTTCGCGATACGCGACCGCGAGGTTCATCGCATAGGTCAGCCACGACGCCGTCTCGCGTGCGTTCTTCGGCTCGAACGCCGAGTACGCGGCTTCCGCGGCGGCGATCGATCCGTCTTCGTCGCCGCGCTCGCCACGCACGATCGCGATCTGGTTCCACAGCGCGCGCTCGTCAGGCGTCGGCACGTCGTGCGGCGGGATGCCCGCGGCGACGGCCTCGAGCCGCGCGGCGGCCGCGTCGGCCCGGCCCTTGAGCGTCTCGATGCGCGCATGCACGGTTTCGCTCGGCACGTATGCGTGGCGTCGCAGGTCCTCCGCATGCGTCGCGAGCACCGCGAGCGCTTCGTCGTAACGCGAAAGGGTCTGCAGCGCGCGCGCGTTCGCGAGCGCAAGCTCGGCCACGAGCGCATCGTCGAGCGAGTGCCGCGTCGCGACCGCGAGCGCTTCCTTGACCAGGTCGAGGCCGAGGAGGTTCTGGCCGCGGCGCGCGTGGATCGAGGCGAGCAGGCTCAGGATGCGCGAGCGGAACTCGGGATCCTCGTTGCTGCCTGCACGCATGCGCTCGCCGATGCGCCGCATCGAGGCGTCCGCGAGGTCGCGCGACGCACCGGCGACGTACGGATCGGATTCGTTGAGCACGTCCACGGCCACGTCGAGGATGCGCTCGGTGCGTTGACGCTGCGCCTCGAGCAAGGCCTTGCGGTCGAGCAGGTTCGCGATATAGCCGCCGAGCAGCGTCGCAGCCAGCACCAGGCTTGCCGCAAGCGCGCGGTGGCGGCCGAGCAGTCGACCTGCACGATAGAGCCGGCCCCGGCGCGCCGAGATCGCGGCGCCGTCGAGCCAGCGCCGCAAGTCGTCCGCGAAGTCGCGCGCGCTGAGGTAGCGACGCTCGGGCCGGAACTCCATCGCCTTCAGTGCGATCGTGTCGAGGTCGGTGGCGCCTTCGCGCGCGAGGCGGCGTTCGCCACGCGCGGCAGCGCGTCGGCGCGGCGGCTCGGGCCCGGCTTCCATCGCCTGCAGGCGCACTGCCGGATTGGACGACCGGTTCGCGAACGCATGTTCACCCGCGAGCAGGAGGTAGAGCAGTTCGCCGAGCTGGTAGATGTCGCTGGCGACCGCGACGCTGCCGCCGGCGAGCTGCTCCGGGCTCGCATACGCCTCGGTGTAGGCGCGCTGCGCGGTGCGCGTGGGGTCCACCCCGTCCGCGGGCAGCGAGCGCGCGATGCCGAAATCGAGCAGCTTCACCGTGCCGTCGTGCAGCGAGACGAACACGTTCCCGGGCTTGATGTCTCGATGCACGACGAGGCTGCGGTGCGCGTGGTCCAGCGCGGTCGCGACATGGACGACGAGCCGCACGCGCTCGCGCACCGACGCATCGCGCTGCGCGCACCAGCGGTCGATCGGCACGCCGTCGACGTACTCCATCGCGATCCACGGCTCGCCGGCCCCGGTGCGCCCGAAATCGAGCAGGCGCGCGATGTGCGGATCGCTGAGTCGCGCGAGTACGCGCGCCTCGCGCACCAGTGATTCCGTGCTCCAGCCCGCACCGGGCGCATGCACGAGCTTCACCGCGGCCTGTTGCACGCCGTCGGCGATCGCGCGCTGCGCGAGGTAGACGTCGGCCATGCCGCCCGAGCCGAGCAGTTGCAACAGTTCCCATTCGCCGAAGCGCTCGCCGACGCGGCGGCGCGCGAGTTGCGCGAACGTCGCGTGCGCCGCTTCGCAGAGCAGTTCGTTCGAGTCGAGCGGCGCGACGCGCGCAGAGGCTTCGAGCAGGCGCTCGAGCCGGCGCGCGAGCGCGGGTTCGGCGTCGCTCAGCGACAACAGGTGCTCGCGCCGCGCGTCCGGCTCGAGCTCGAGCAGCGCTTGCAGATGGGCGTCGACGCGTTCCCAGCCGAGGGACTCATTGTCGGGGCCTGCCGTGGGCATGCGGCGATCCTCGTGCGCGCGGCCGTGCTGCGGGAGTCTGCGCGCGACGTTAGCGCGTGACGCCGGCGAGGGAAACCCGCGAGGCGCCTGCGGCCGCAGCGGGCTAGTCGTCACCGTCCTCGAGCAGCGCGTCGGCGATCCAGATCCGCGCACGCTGCCAGTCGCGCTGCAACTGGCGCACGGTGACGCCGAACATCGGCGCGATCTCTGCCAGTTCCATGCCCGCGAACACGCGATGGTGGAGCAGTTCGACGAGGCGCGGGTCGCGCCGTTCGAGGCGGTCGAGCGCGAGGTCCAGCGCCACCAGCGTTTCGGGCCGCGAGACGTCGATCGCACCGTCGTCGGTCAGCGCCGCCATCGGCATGCCCCCGCCCCGCTTGTCCGCGCAGCGTCCGCGCGCGTGGTCGACCACGATCTGGCGCATCGTGCGTGCGCACAGCGAATAGAAATGCCGGCGCCCCTGCAGGTCGAGATGCTCGTTGCCGATCAGCTTCGCGTAGACCTCGTGCACGAGCGCGGTCGGGTTCAGCGTGGACTGGCCCGATTGCGCCAGCACGCGCCATGCGATGCGCTTGAGTTCGGCGTAGACGAGGCCGAACACGCGGTCGAGGCCTTCGCGCCCGCTGCCCGCGGCGTTGAGCGTCGCGGTGACCGACGTGGTCGGGTCGGTGGACGCACCGGTTTCGACGGGAACGGAGGGCTCGGTCATCGGCGGCTCCCGGCTTGCTGGGCGGGGTTCGAACGCGGCACGCGCGCGCGACGTTCCGCTCCATGCTACACCGGGCAACACCGCGCGCACGACGCGAGGCGAGCGTCGTGAATCTTCGCGTCGCTCAGGACGCGCCGGAAGGCGGTTGCTCCGCACCTGCCCGCGGCGTCAATCGCAGCAGGCGTCCGCTGGCGCCGTCCTCGAGCAGGTGGAGGCTGCCGTCGGGGGCCTGCTTCACGGCGCGGATGCGCTTGCCCATGTCGTAACGCGCGGCTTCGCGCGCCGTCTCGCCCGAGAACTCCACGCGCACGAGCGCTTCGGACGAGAGCCCGCCGATCAGCGCATCGCCATCCCAGTCCCGGAACGGCGTACCCGAGTAGATGACGAGGCTCGAGGGGGAGATCACGGGCGTCCATGCGAGCTTGGGCGCGGCGAATTCGGGGCGCGTCGCATGATCGGGAATATCGCGGCCATCGTAGTGGTCGCCGTCCGAAACGATCGGATAACCGTAGTTCGCGCCGCGCACGATCAGGTTGAGTTCGTCCCCGCCCTCCGGCCCCATCTCGACTTCCCACAGGCGGCCCGCGCGGTCGAATGCGATGCCGAGCGGATTGCGGTGGCCGAGCGACCACACCTGCGCGGCGACGCCGCCGTCCTTCGCGAACGGATTGTCCGCCGGCACGCGGCCGTCGTCCTCGAGCCGCAGGAGCTTGCCGAGGTTGGCCTGCATGTCCTGCGCAGGATCGAACTTCTGGCGATCGCCCGAGGAGATCCAGAGCTTGCCGTCGGGCCCGAACAGCAGCCGATGGGCGTAATGGCCGTTGCCGGAGACCTTCGGCTGCTGGCGCCAGATCACGCTCACGTCCGACAGCGAACCACCCGTCGCATCCAGCGTCAGCGTCGCGCGCGCGACCGCGGCGCCGCGCGCGCCTCCCTCGCCCTTCTCGGCGTAACTGAGGTAGACGTGGTGGTTGTCCGCGAAGCTCGGGTGCAAGGCGATGTCGCCGAGTCCGCCCTGGCCGCCGTAAGCGACTTCGGGCACGCCGCGGATGTCGAGCGGCTGCGCACCGGGCACGAGCAGCTTCAGGCGGCCCTGTTTTTCGGTCACCAGCACGCGACCGTCGGGGAGGAAGGCCATCGCCCATGGCTCGTCGAACGTCGCGAGCGGGGTCGCCTCGAACGGCTTTGCCGAGGCCTGCACGGTCGCGCCGTGGCAGCCGCTGCAGGCGAGGCCCGAGACCAGGGCGAGGGTGATCATCGAGGCACGCAGGTTCATCGCAGGGCTCCGCGGCGGGATCGATGCGGCAAAGGTAGTCCATTGCGCGAACGTGGTCTAACCGCCCGCCGCGAATACCTGCCCGCTCGCGTCACGGCGCCGGACAGGTCTGCGCGTAGGCATCGTCGAAGCCGTGGCCGAAGATCTGGTCGCACGCGTACGCGACGCAGGCCGAATACTCCGAAGTGTTGCCGCCCGGGCTGGTCGCGGTCGCGGTGATGAATGTCCCGTACAGCGTGCCGGTGCTCGCCAAGGGCAGGTCGAACACGGCGCTGCCGTTGCTCGGCGGCAACGTCGAACCGCCGGTCACGACGACGTCGCGCGCACCGAGATAGCGGGTCGCGCCGCCCTGCCCGCCCGCTCCGCAGGTCGCGCCTGCGAAGAACTCGACGCGGTACTCGCCGTTCATCGTCGACAGCGAGCCCTGCACGCGGCCCGCGTGGCGCACGCCGAACGCGGCGTCGAGTTGCGGGAAGTTCTGGTCGCAGTTGGCTTCGTCGCAACCTCCGAGCAACACGTTGTCGTTGTCGACCGGATTCATGCCGGCAGGTTCGCGCAGGTCGAGGTCGAAGACCTGGTTCGCATGCACGCGGTTGGCCGACAACGTGGTCTGCACCGTGCCCGCGAACAGGATCAGGCCGCTGTAGTCGTTGTACGCGACCTGGTTCTGGTTGATGTCGTTGCCTTCGGCATCGGACTGCACGTGGATGCCATGCGTGTTCGGCAAGGCGTACTCGGGTACGCACGGCGGCAGGCAGAATGCGAACGCCTTCACGCCGATGCGGTTGGACGCGACGAGGTTGTCGTTGCCGAGCAGCTGCACGCCGGTCTCGTTGCCGGAAATGATGTTCTGCATCACGACGCCGAGATCCCCGTCGATGCGGATGCCGACGCGGTGGCCATGCGCCTGGTTGCCGTTCGGGAAGGTGCCGATCAGGTTGCCCGCGACGAGATGACCGTGGCCGCTGCCGCCGAGGTAAACGCCGTAGCCTGCCCCTGCGACCGGCTCCGGATGGCCCGCGATCGAATTGCGCTCGGCCGGATCGAGGCCGCCGATGTCGACGTCGTCGGCGCTGCCGTTGACGTAGATCGAGGTGTGGTTGTCGCTGCCGCCGAGCACTTCGTCGGAGAAGCGGCCGAAATGATTGCCGCGCACGCGGTGGCCGCTGCCGGCCTGCAGCAGCACGGCGTTGGTGAAGCCGCCGATCATCAGTCCGCGCAGGTCGAGCGACGTGCTCGCGGGCGCGCCGACCGGTACGCGGAACGCGTGACTGACTTGGCCGCCGCCCGCGATCGAGATGCGGTAGGTCGCGGCATTGCTCCACGGGTTCGCATTCGGCTGCGCACCGGGCTGGGTGAAGCCGTCGATGCGCATCGACGTCACGATGTCGGGATACGGCGACTGGGGGATCAGGATCGCGCCGAAGTCGCCCGGGATCGCGAAGCGGATCGTGTTGAAGTTCGGCAGCGAATTCGCATCGAGGATCGCCTGGCGCAGCGATCCCGGACCGCTGTCCCCTGCATGGGTCACCACGAGTTCGGTCACGTCGACCACGTTCGACTCGTACGCGCCGCGATCCACGGCGCTGCCGATCGTGCGCACGTTGCCGACGATGTCGACCGCGGGCAGGCCACCCGGCGGGCTGTTGTGGCCGCTGTTGATCGCGGGCGAAGCCGGGACCGCGGGGATACCGTTGCCGTCGAGCTGGGGGTCGAGCGAATCGTTGCCGCCGCCTCCCTGCAACGGCACGGCACTGCTGCCCCAGGTGTTGTGCCAGGCCTCGACCAGCGGCACGTCGCCGCTGGCCGAGAGCACGAAGTCGGTGCCGGCACTGCCCCACATCAGGTTGTTGCTCACGCGGAATGTCGCGACCGCGCTGTCCTCGCCGCGGAACAGGCGCAGCCCGTCGCCGGAGCTCGCGCCCATGAACGTGTTGTTCACGACGTAGGCGTCGATCGCCAATTGCCCGGGGACCAGTTCGAGCACGGTGCCGAATGCCTGCCGCAGCAGGTTGTTCTGGAACACGAGCGGTCCACAGGCGCTGCCGACCCGCAGGTCGCCCGCGTTGCCGTCGACGATCGTGCGCCGCCAGGTCACCGCGTTGCCGAGGTCGACGCAGGATGACGCGCCATGCAGGCGGAGGAACTCGACGTTGCTGAATCGCACGCCCTCGATCGTGAGCCCGAGGCCCATTTCGAAGAACTCGAGGTCGAGGCTGCCGAGTCCGTCGATCACGGTGTTCGCGGGATTGACGGTGCGCGCGCCGCAGCCCGGTGCGTATCCGCCGAGCAGGTTGAGGCGATTGGCGAGGACGACCGCTTCGCTGCCGTTCCATGCATAGGTCTGTGCGACCAGCCGCAGCGTCACGGTGCCGTCGGGCTGGGGCGACAACGCAGCGTCGAGGCCATCGACGAGATCACCGAGCGTTTCGACGCAGACGTCGAGTGCGAATGCCGCAGGAGCGGCCAGGACCAGCCACGCGCCGGCGACGAGGGCGGCGCAGCGGCGTGCGAAGTCCGGAATGCGTGGCTGGGCGTTCATGGCGGGGTCCGGTGCTGGTTGCGCGAAATGAACCCGGCACCGCGCGGGAACGAACACGCCGCAGGCGGGAGCGGCACGTCGACCCCTCTGGGTGGACGGGGCATTCGCACGCCCAAACCCGCGTCGGCCGCGCAATGAACAACGCGCGAACCTGTTCGTTCGCGCGCTCGTACCGGTTTGTCCGGGGTAGGCCCGCAGGGACCACCGATGACCGCCCTCCGCCTCGCGCTCGCGCAAGCCTGGCTGCCGCCTTCGCCGGTGGCGCTGCGTGCTATAAAACCGCCGATGGAAACCGCGTCGGCGGACAGCACGCAACAGCTGCTGCACCGGATCCGCGCCGGCGATCCGGCCGCGCGCGAGCGCCTGCTCGCACGCTACCTGCCGATGCTCAGGCGCTGGGCGCACGGACGCCTGCCGTCGCATGCGCGCGACCTCGGAGATACCGACGACCTCGTGCAGGCGACCGTGCTGCGCGCGCTCGGCCAGCTCGAGCGATTCGAATATGCGGGCGACGGTTGCTTCCTCGGTTACCTGCGCCACGTGCTGCTGAACGTCCTGCGCAACGAGATCCGGCGCTCGAACACGCATGGCGGCAGCGCCGGGCTCACCGACGCGATCGCCGACGAAGCGAGCGAATCGCCGCTCGAGGCGACGATCGGACGCGAACGCGTTCGCCGCTACGAGGCCGCGCTCGCCGCGCTGCCGCGGCGCAGCCAGGAACGGGTCGTGATGCGGATCGAGTTCGGCCTCGACTACGAGGACATCGCCGATGAAACGGGCATGAGCCGCGATGCGATCCGCATGGCGATCAAGCGCGCGGTGGCTGAACTGGCGAGGACGATGGGCGATGGCACGCAGTGATCCGCGCGCCGTCGGCCTGAACTTCATCGACACCTACCACCGCAGCGGGTTGTATCCGCTGTCGTTGCCCACCGGGCTCGGCA
>DAIOWG010000004.1:16565-26810 GCA_036758645.1 Dokdonella sp.
CGATCGCCTGATCGAACGCATCCTCGATGCAGAACCGGCGGACTGGCCTCCGCTCGACGCGGCGCCGGACGGCGCCGAACGCGAGTTCGAGGCGCTGCAGACATTGTCCGACATCGCGCGCGCATTCCGTCGCTTCGACGCGCCGCTTCGGCGCGCGCATCCGCCCGCGCTGTTCCGCTGGGGACACCTCGTCGTGCAGGCGAAGGTCGCGAGCGGCGGCAGCAGCGAGGTGTACCGCGCATGGGACGCGGGCCTCGGCACCGATGTCGCGTTGAAGCTGCTGCGATCGGACGCCACGCAGCCAATGCGCGTGCGAGCGTTCCTCGACGAGGCACGCCGACTCGCGAAGGTGCGCCACCACAACGTGCTGAGCGTGTACGGCGCGGCCGTGCAGGATGGACGGCCCGGGCTCTGGTGCGAATGGATCGACGGCCAGAGCCTCGCGCAGCAGGTCGCCGCGCAGGGGCCGCTCGGCGCGGACGAAGCGGCCGTACTCGGACTCGCGCTGTGCCGCGCGCTCGCGGCGGTGCACGCGGCCGGGCTGCTGCATGGCGACGTCAAGCCCGACAACGTGCTGCGCGAACGTGGCGGACGCATCGTGCTCGCCGATCTCGGTGCCGGCGGCGAACCGGCCGAAGTCAACGCGAGCCTGCGCAGCGCCGCGACATTCGCGTGGCTCGCGCCCGAGGTCCTGCAGGGCGCGCTGCGCGCGCCGGCGCACGACCTGTACGCGCTCGGCGGCGTGCTGCAGTACGTGTTGAGCGGGCGCATACCCGACCCCGCGCGGCCCGGTGCCGACCTCGCATGCGTCGACGTACCCGCGCCGTTGCGCGAGGTGATCGCGCGGGCGCGCGCAGCCGATCCCGCTCGGCGCTACGCGGATGCGGCCTCGATGCAGCAGGCGCTGGCCGCGTGCCTCGACGGCGCGGCGGAAGGCGGAGCTCGCACGGCGGCGCCGCGCGGGCAGCGCGTCGGCGCGATCGCGCTGGCGACGCTCGCGCTCATGCTCGCGATGGCAGGCGCCTGGTGGCTGCGCGCACCACCGCCGCTGCAGGCGGACGTGCAGTTGCTGCGCCATCGCGGCGAGCTCACGCAGGCGATCGGCGACGGCAGCACGATCGCGCTCGGCGATCGACTCTCGTTCACGGTGACGGGCACGCAGCCGCTGTGGCTGTATGCGTACAACGCCGACGACCGCGGTGCGCTGCAACGACTGTTCCCGCTGCCCGGACTCGAGACGCAGAATCCATTGCCTCCGGGGCGCGCAATCGAGGTGCCCGGGCGCTGGCAGGGGCGCGCGATGCGCTTCGAGGTGTCATCGAGCGCGGCGACCGAAGAGTTCCTGCTGGTCGCCGCATCGGCGCCGGTGGCACGCCTCGAGGCGCTCGCGGACGATGCCGCGATCACCGATGCGGGCGTGCGCGCGCGCGGCACCGCGCTGCTGGTGCCCGCCACGGGCGGCCTGCCCGGCACCCGCCTCGACGTGCTCACAGCTGAGCTCGCGGGCGCTCCGGGCGCGCCGCGCATCTGGCGCTTCCGCCTGCCGCATCACGGGCCGGAGCCAGCACCGCCGCGTCGTTGAGCCTTGCGAGCGACGTTCCACGCGTGCTTTTGCTTCCTCCGCCTGCGTGAATCACGCCGCGCAGCAACTGCTCCTGCTTCCCCCGCTCGCGGGGGAAGATGCCGCGCAGCGGCAGAAGGGGGCCGCTTTTGATCTTGATCCTGGTCTGCGCCGCATGAGCGCAGATCAAGAGCTTCCCTCATCCGCCCCTGCGGAGCACCTTCCCCCGCTCGCGGGGGAAGGGAAGAAGGTGCGCTCCCCGCTCGCGGGGGAAGGGAAAAAGGTGCGCTCCCCGCTCGCGGGGGAAGGGAAAAATCCGCTCTCCCCGCTTGCGAGGGAAACGAAGAATCTGCTTCCCTGCTTGGGAAAAAATGAAACGCGCCACGCACCGGTCGCAGCCCGCGTTCGCGCTATGCTGCGCGCAGGCGGGACGGGAACGCGCATGTCGAGGCTCGCGCACCGGATGTTGGGAAGCGTGTTCGCGCTCGCGTGGCTGATCGCGGCGACGTGGGTCGCGGCCGCACCAGAGAGACCCGAGCTCGATGCCGATGCCGAAGTCGCCGCGATCGAACGGCTGCTCGCGCGCGGCGCAGACGCCGAGGCGCTGCCGCGGGTCGAGGCGCTGATCTCGGCCTTGCCGGCAACAGCGCCGGCATCACGCCAGGCCGACCTGCAGTTGTTGCTCGCGCGGACCCACGGCTGCGGTGAAACGCGTCACGACGAGGCGATCGCGGCCGCCACCCGAGCGATCAATGGCTACGGCAAGGATCCGGCACACGCGGCGTCCGCGCTGCAGGCGCGCCAGGTGCGCGGCGTGGCCTGGGCACGCAAGCGCGAACCGGTGCACGCGCTGGCCGATCTGCGCGAGGTCGAACGCGTACTGCGCGAGCGCCCCGGTGCGCAGGATCTCGCGTATGCGCAGGCGCTCGCCGATCTCTCGCTCGCGCAACGCGTCGCGGCCGACTACGGCGCGGCATTGACCTCGCTCGATAACGCGCTCGCGATCCATCGCCGGCAGCCCACGCGCGATCCGGTCGCGCTCGCCGGCGTGCTGATCCGGCTCGGCCAGACGCGTCGCATCAGCGGCGACCTCGAGCGCGCGGAATCGGCCTATCGCGAAGCGCTCGCGCTCGACCGCGCCGCGCCAGACCCGAGCGGACGCAATGGCGCGACCGTGCTGTACGCGCTCGGCAACCTTTATCGCAACCGCGACGATCCCGCGCGCGCGATCCCGTACTACGCCGAAGCGGTGCCTGCGTTCGAGCGCGCATGGGGCGCCGATTCGGTGCAGCTGAGCCTGCTCTACAACAACTACGGCAATGCCGAGAGCCTGCGCCCGGGACGCGGCGAAGCCGCGGTCGCGCTGTTCCAGCGCGCCCTCGACATCGCGACGCGCAATCGCAGCGAGGATCCGGGCCACTACTACCCGCTCGCGAACATCGCGATGGTGCGGGTCTGGCAAGGCCGCTTCCGGGAAGCGGAAGCCGGATTCCGCACGATGCTGGACAGGTTGCACGGCGTGCCTGCGGGTTCGGAGATTTCGCCGCTGTTTTCGCAGCACGGACTCGCCGCGGCGCTATGGGGCCAGGGCCGCCACGCGGAGGCGTTCGAGGCGGCCGCGCTCGCCGAAGCGACGCGCCAGCAGGCCGTGCGCGAAGTCGCGACGGGCCTGTCCGACGAACAGGCGCTCGCATTCCAGGAGCAGGACTACGCCACGCTCGACCATGCGCTCGCGATCGCGCTCGACAGCGGCGATGCGCGCCTGCTCGAGCGCGCATGGGCGCTCGCGATCGGTGCGCGTGGCCAGGTCACCGCGATCCAGGCAGAACGACTGACGCGTGCGCGCGCCGGGGCGGAGCCTTCGCTGCAGCCGCTGTGGCAGGAGTGGCAACAGGCGAGCGCGGCGCGCGACCGGGCGCAGCTGCAGGCAGCCGCCGCCACGCGCGTGGCGGCGCGCGAGCGCCTCGAACGCGCCGAACGCCGGCTCGCGCAGGCCCTGCCGCAGGCGCGCGTACTTGCGCGCGGCGATGCCGACCTCGCGGCCTTGCGCGCGAACTTGCCAGCCGACGCCGCGCTGGTCTGGCTGCACGACCTGCAGCACGTCAAGCCGACCGATTTCGCGAACGCCGCGGTCGACCTCGATGATCCGGACACCTGGGCGTTCGTGCTGCCCGCCGGCAACGGCACGGTCTCCGCGATCCGGCTCGGACCCTCGAGCGAAATCGCCGGCGCGCTCGCGGACTGGCAGGCGACGCTGTCCACGCCCGCGAGCCCACTGGCCCTCGCGCGCTCGCGCGGCGCGAAGCTCGCGGCGCTCGCATGGACGCCGATCGCGCGCGAAGTGCCGGCGAAACGCCTGTTCATCGTTGCAGAGGGCCCTTTGCTGCGCATGCCGTGGCCGGCGCTGCCCGATGGCGACGGTTACCTCGTCGAGCGCGACCGCCAGTTCCATGTGCTGAACCACGAGCACGAATTGCTCGCCGCGACGTCGGCCCGCGAGATGCGCCATGCGTTGCTCGCGGTCGCCGATCCGCGTGGCGGCAGCGCCTCGCCTTCGGCGATGCGCGACTGCGCCGATCCGTCCACGCTGCCGCCGCTGCCGGGCGCGCGTCGCGAGGTCGAGCGACTCGCCACGCTGTTCGGTGAAGCGCGCGACACATCGATGCTCGCGCTCATCGGCGAGGCGGCGAGCGAAGCGCGCTTCCGCAGCGAAGCGCCGCACTCGGCGGTGCTGCACCTCGCCACCCACGGCATCGAGGCCGGCAGCGGCTGCGCCGCAGGCGGCACGCGCGGACTCAGCCTGCGCGCCGACGAAAGCCCCCCGAACGCATCCGGCGCGTCGACGGCGTTGCTGCTCGCCGCGCCTGCAACGACGGCGGGTGGGAGTGCCGACGACGGGCTTCTCGGCAGCCGCGAAATCGCCGCGCTCGACCTGTCCGGCGTGCAGTGGGCCGTGCTCGCCGCGTGCTCGACCGCGGCCGGCCGCACGCACGCGTACGAAGGCCTCTACGGCCTTGCGCGCGCGTTCCGCCTCGCCGGCGCGCGCACGGTGTTGCTGAGCCTGTGGCCGGTCGACGACGATGCGACCGCGCAGTGGAGCGAGGCGCTGTACGCCGCACGGCTGCACGCGCGCATGGACACCCCGGCCGCGATGCAGCATGCGCAGCGCGCGGTGCTCGCCGCGCGTCGCGCGAAGAACCAGAGCGAGCATCCGTGGTACTGGGCCGGCTTCATCGCGATCGGAGACTGGCACTGAGCCGCGCCGACCCTCGCTGGCGCATCGTGCCCGAGCCGGAAGCGGAAGCGGTCGCACGCCCGGCCGCCGCTTCGTCGACATCGCCGTCAGTCCGGCTCGAACCCGTTCGCGAACAGCGTGTCGCGATCGCCCTGCAGGCGGACCGCTGCGAAGGCCGCGCCGGATGGCGCGTTCGTCGTCGTCGCGGCACCTGCGAGCACGACATCGCCGTTCGGCTGCACGAGGACGGCGCGAGCGATCTCGCTCGGGTCCGCCGCAACGAGGTCGAACGCGACGGTGACCTGTCCGTCGACGCCGAAGTCCGCATCCGGCGTGCCGTCCGGCAACAGGCGCGATGCCGCGATGTCGATGTTGCCGGGTTCGATCGTGACGCCAGCGAGCACCAGGCGCGACGATGCATCGGCCGTCATCGCGAATGCGCCATCTTCCGCTCCAAGGTCGATCAAGACGCGGCCACCGTTGCCGAATGCCGGATCGTCGCTGCCATCCGCAGCGAGCGCCGCGACGGCGAAGTCGACGTTTTCATCGACGCCGGCATACCCTCCGAGCAGCAGGCCGCCGTCGCCACGCACCACCAGCGAAGTCGCGACCGAGTGGGGGGCGAAGCCGAAGTCGACCACGCGGTGACCGACGAGGTTGAAGCTCGGATCGGGCTGGCCATCTGCAGCAAGGCGCATGGCGACCATGCGCATTTCGTCGTTCTCCGAGACGCCCGCGAGTGCGATGCGGCCTTCCGGACAGATCGCCACCGCCGACACGCGGTCGGCAGTGGGGCCGTCGTCATCGATGCCGAGTGCGACACGTCCACCGTCACCGAAGCTGTCGTCGAGCGTGCCGTCAGGCATGAACCGCACGAGCGCGAAGTCGTAGTCGCCTGGCGCGCGCTCCGCCGTACCGGCGACGATGATGCGCCCGTCCGGCTGCAGCGCGATCGCGTTGGCTTCGTCGATCGAACGGACGATCGGCCCGGGCAGCGCGAAATTGACGAACGCATAGCCGTTGTCGCTGAAACTCTCGTCGAACGCGCCGTCGGCATGCAGGCGCATCACCACGAAGTCACGCGTGCCTTCGGGCGTGCCGGTGTCACGCGAGCCGGCGAGCACGATGCGGCCGTCCGGCTGCACCGCGACGCTCGTGCAGGTGTTGACGCGCCCGAGGTCGAAGTCGATCTCGAGTCGCCCGTCGGTGCCGAACGAAGGATCCACCACGCCCGCCGCGGTCAGCACCGTGATCGCGCAGTAGTCGTCGAAGACGTCGCCTCCGGAACTGCCGGCGAGAACGAGGCGTCCGTCCGGGAAACGCGCCATGGCGCGCGCCTGGGCGACGCCGGGGCCGAAGCCGACGAGCGCGCGACCATCGAGGCCGAAACCCGGGTCGAGGTCGCCAGGTGCGGCAAGTGCCACCGGGGCGAGCAGCGCCAGTGCCCCCGCGAGGGGAACGACAGGAAGCCAACGATTCATCGGGAAGCTCGCTGTTCACGCGCGGGATGCGCGGGTCCAGCCGAGATACGAGGATCGGATACCGAAACGACATGGACCCGGCGACGGACCGCGCGACGCGCGGCGGTGCGGTCCGATTCTTCCGCCGCACCCCTTAGCGCGCGTTGCCGACCACGAGGTTGTCGAGCGTGCTCCACGCGGTGACGCCGCCTTCGTCGGGCGCGTCGATGTGCAGGTAGGTGATCGGCACGTGGCTCACGAAGCCACGGAATGCATCCGGACCGCCCGGGTCGAAGCCGTGCACGGTGCCGTCGGACAGGTACAACGTGATCGACGTACCGCTCGGCTCGAACGAGGCGTCCGTCGCCCAGAAGTTGCCGCCGACCGCCGTCACCGGGGCTCCGGAAAAGTGGACCGACAGCATGTCGCCGGAATTGAGCGTCGAGACCGCGCCGGGCAGGTTATACAGTCCACCCGCGGCCCCGGGCTGGGTGTTGACGATGACATGCGTGCCCTCGTGGTCGTATTCGAGTGCCGCACTCGTGCCCGCGTCGACGTCGTCGAACGGAAGATCGAACGCACCAGGCGCGAGGTTCTCGAGGAATTGCGCACGCGTGGTGTAAATGCCCGCCTCGCTGCCGGCGCCGCAAGGTGCTGCGTTGCCGTCGAAGCCCGAGCAGAAGATCACGTCACCCTGCGCAGCGATCGTGATGGCCTGCCCGTCGCCATCGAACGCGTACTCCACGAGCGTCGCCGGAAAACCCGACGGCGCGGTCGTCGAGACGCGCAGGTAGCCGTAGCAGGTCGTCGCGTCGACCGGCACCGCGAGCCGGCCGTTGCAGTCGAAACGCACGCCCGCGTAGGCCTCCGTGCCGGCCAGCCATGCCGCAGCCGTGGGCGGACCGTTGGCGCCTGCGAACGTCGATGCGGGGCCAACGATATCGCCCGGGCGCAGTGCCGCCACTGCACCCGTGTCGTCGACGAGCAATCGCGCGTTCCATGCGTCGAGCCCGAAGAAGCCGAGTGCGCCGGTGTCGTCGAGCCAGAAGTTGAGATCCCAATCGCCCACGAGCGGGCCGGTGGGATCGATGCCTTCGGACACGAGGTTGAGCGAGGTACCGACCGAGGTCGGCGCGATCGCGTGGTCGACGGGCGAGGAATGGTAAACGCCATTGTGGCTCGCGAAACCTTGCACGCCGTAGAGGCGGAACATCAGGTCCGAAGCATGGTCTGCGGGGTAGCAGGCATTGATCACGGTCCAGACGAGGCAACCCACGTCCCATGCGCCACTCGGATTGCGCCAGGCGCCCGACAAGCCGACACGTGCGGCGTGGGCTCCCCAGTACCAGTAGGCACTCGTTCCGGGTTCGTGGATCGCCTGCACCGACATCCACCAGGTCCCGGCCGAAACCTGGATCGGTGGATCGAGCGCCAGATGGGCCGGATCCATCACGAGTTCCGCCGGCGCGACGACGCCGGTCGTGCGCGAGGCGACGAGCGTGGCGGGCAGGTCGTCGCTTCCGTTGGCATAGAGGCGTACCACGAACGAGACCGTATCCGGCCCGGAAAGCTGCTTGAACCTGACGTCGACCGCATCGATGGTCCAGCGGTGGCCAGCCGGGACCTGGATGTCGTCGGCTGCCTCGCTCAGGTTGCTGCCGTCCACCGAAATCACGTAATCACCCGAGAAGGGCGCGTACTGGTCGTGCAGCACGCCGCTTCCCGCGCAGGCGTCGTGCGCGGCCGCCGTGGCGAACAGGACCCAGGGCAGCCAGCCTGGGCGCTCCACAAGACCTCGATTGTGCATGTCGTGTTCCCCGTCCGATGGTGCAACCGGATCGGCAGGCTGAGCCGGCTGACTCGGAGACGCTGCCGGGGATCGCGCGGCCACTCCTGCGTCCGTCCGCGCGACCCGCTCCTTCCATCCCATCGCGATGCGGTGGGCGATCGGGACACGAGGGTCGCGAATGGCGCGAACGCTGCGGGGATCCTGCGACGGTGAAGCCGGCGTGCGCCCGCCAGCGGCACGTGGCGTGCTGCCAAACCAGCCGACCTTGCGCGAGAAGGAGGCGTGCCCGATCGGGCGCCCGCAGCGTTCAGGCGTCGCTGTGCGCGGTGATGGTTTCGAGTCCATGCGCAGCCGGGCCGGTTTCGGCGCGCCACAGCTTCCACGCGAAGTAGAGGCCGAGCGATGACATCGCCGTGTAGAACCACATGCCGGGCGCGTACCCCGCGGTGTTCTCGGGTCCGGCGAGGTAGCGGTCGTTGAGTCCACCGATCGCGAGCGGCACCACCGCCCAGCCGATCTGCTGGCAGAAGGTCATCAAGGCGTAGGCCGAGCCGAGTCGATTCGGCTCCACGATGTAGGCGACCGATGGCCACATCACGGCCGGGATCAGCGAGAACACCGCACCGAACAGCAGGATCGACAGCAGCAACGTCAGCGGAAGCCCGACGCCGGCCAGCGGCACCGGCACGACCGGCCCGGGCGGCGCATAGGTCACGACGAGGAACAGCGGCAGCATCGCGAGCGATCCGACCGCCATGAACCAGGATCGCCGGCCGACGCGGTCCACCCACAGGCCGAACAGCGGCGTCGCCACGATCGCCGCGAACGGCAACAGGCTGCTGAGGATGCCGGCCGCCTCGCGCGACAGACCGTGCGCCTGCTGGAAGTAGTCGATCGCGAAAGAACGGAATGGAAACACGGTCGAATAGAACACGACGCACAACGCGACGATGTACCAGTACGAAGGACTGAAGCGGTAGAGGCTCTTCCACTCCAGCTTGTCGGTGTCGCCGGCTTCGCCGAGATCGAAGCGGGCTTCGGCCCGCTTCTCGAGCAGGAAATACAGCACCGCGGCGCCGAGGGCGGCGGACATCACGCCGGTCGCGAGCCACAGCGGGTCGTGCCAGTTCGAGTAGAGCGGGCTCGCGAACGAGGTCGACCAATCGGTCGACGCGGAACCGAGGCGCGAGATCGAGAGGTTCAATCCGAACGCGAAACTCAGTTCCTTGCCCTTGAACCATTTCGCGAGCACCGCGGTGACCGCGACGATCAGCGGCTCGGCGCCGAGTCCGAGCAGGAAACGTCCCGCGAGCAACGAGGAAAACCCCTGCGCCGACGCGGTGACCGCGGCGGCGACCACGCACACCAACGCAAACGCAACGATCGCGCGACCCGCGCCGAATCGGTCGATAAGGTAGCCACCGGCCAGCAGCACGAGCAGCGCGGCGACGTTGTAGGCGGTCGAGAGCTGGCCGACCTGCGCGTAGTCGAGGCCTTGCTGCTCGCGCAGCAAGTCCACGACCGGATTCAGCGCGTCGTAGGCGTAGTAGTTGCCGAACATCGCGAGGCTCGCGAGGACCAGCGCGACCCAGCGATAGGCGGACGTGGGACGCGGCAGCGTGGCGGCGGTGTTCATCGGTGGGTCCTGCGGGATCTCGAAGGCGCGGCTTGGCGTGTCGATCGGCGGAGCAACCCGCAGGAACGCCGCCGACCGCGCAGTCTGGCGAGTCGTCGACAGTCGGGCAAGTTCGACGTGTCTCCGGCGACGCCGGGTGGCTGTCGCACTGTTGCCTTTCCCGGAAAGGCTCCCGCCGCTGCGCGCGTAGGCTGGACGACCAAAGGTCGGCCGGCGCTCCTGCTTTTCGCCTGAATGCGGCCAGGAGCAACGGCCGCGCTGCGCGCGCGTAGGCTGGACGACCAAGGGTCGGCCGGCGCTCTTGCCTTTCGCATGCATCCAGCAGGAGCGCCGGCCGCGCTGCGCGCGTCCAGCCTACGCATGCCGGTCAGCCGAACGTACCGTTCGAGCAGCCGTCGCCCGACCGGCGCGCACGAAAAAAGCCCCGCATCGCTGCGGGGCTTTCGTTTTCCTTGCTTGTCCTTCGACGTCGCGCTTGCGGCGCTGCGCTCAGGACGAACGGCACCGGCTGGATCAGAAATCCATGCCGCCCATGCCACCCATGCCGCCGCCGCCACCGCCGTG
>DAIOWG010000005.1:0-25353 GCA_036758645.1 Dokdonella sp.
TGCTCGCGGACGCGCCGCCCGGCGCGGCCGGAGACAGCGCGCTCGCCGCCGCGCTCGACGCGCGCACGCCGCCGGTGGGCGTGCGGCTCACGCCGGCCGAGGTGGCTTATCTCCGCACGCCCGCGCGGCGCGTGGCGCTCACGCGCGACGCCTTGCAGGGGCAGTGGATCGCGCCGGTCGGCATCCATCGTCGTCCGGCTTGAAAACCATTGTGCCCTCGCGCGACGCGCGTTTCCGTGCCGCGGCTGGCGCAAGCAACCATGCAGCGCGCACGCGGCAAGTGCCAAGCAGTTGGCAATTGATGCGCGCGTCGGGCGCGATCGCGCACGCGCTGCGCGCCTGAGCACGGTGAATCGACACGTCTCGCAGGCGCCCACCCTGTGGGCGATCCACGTCGAGGTCCGCACGCGCGACGGCATTCGGATCGGCGCGATCGCGCATGGGGTACGCGCCTGCGCGCGGTACATCGATGCCGCCACGCGGACGAAGCCGCGAGTCCCGTCGGATCGGATCAGTGCCCGGGCGGCACTCGGCCCAGGCTCACGCGCTCGTGTCCGGCGAGATCGAGGGCGCTCGCAACCTCGGTGAAGGCGTGCGCGGCGAGCAGCTCGCGGACGCGCGCGGCCTGGTCGCGGCCATGTTCGAGCAGCAGCCATCCGCCCGGCAGCAGGTGGCGCGGCGCGGCGTCGATGATGATGCGGATCGCGTCGAGTCCGTCCGCGCCGGATGCGAGCGCGCGCGCGGGTTCATGGCGGAGGTCGCCTTGTGCGAGATGTGGATCCTGGTCTTCGATGTACGGCGGGTTCGACGCGATCAGGTCGAAGCGCGCATCGCCGAGCGCGGCGCACCAGTCGCCTTCGGCGAACGCGATGTTCGCGATGCCCAGTCGCGCCGCGTTCGAACGCGCGACTGCGAGCGCGTCCGCCGCGACGTCGGTCGCGAGCACGCGCGCGTTCGGGCGTTCGCTCGCGAGGGCGAGCGCGACCGCCCCCGACCCCGTTCCAAGGTCGGCGAGCGCAAGGGGTCGTTCGCGCGGCAGGCGAGCGAGCGCGAGTTCGACCAGTCGCTCCGTCTCGGGCCGCGGGATCAGCACCGCCGGCGTGACCGCGAGGTCGAAGGTCCAGAACGCGCGATGCCCGAGCAGGTACGCGACCGGCAATCCGCGCTGGCGCTCCGTGATCGCGTGCTCGAATGCCGCGCACTGCTCCGGCGTCGGCAGGTGTTCGGGCCACGCGTACAGCCACTCACGCGGACGCGCGAGCACGTGCGCGAGCAGGCGTTCGGCCTCGCCGCGCGCCTCCTCGCCCGGAAGACGCGCGCTGCCGGCGGCGAGCAGGGCGCGAACGTCGTTCAGGACCTCACCTCGGGTGGCTCGACCTCCGGCACGTCGACGCGCGGCTTGCCGACGCTGCGCCAGTAGCCGCCCTCGCCCCAGGCCGCGAAGCCCCTGCGCAACCACCCGACCAGCGCGCTCGCGAGCCAGAGCGCCCACGCGAGCATCGCGAGCTTGTGTACCCACAGAGGAAGGCTCCATGCGCTGGCGACCGGCAATGCGCCCGGGCTGCGGTCGGCGAACCACCGCAGCGCATGCTGGCTCGAGCCGTTGCCGGCCACCGCCATGTCGGGCTGGCCGAGCAAGCCCTGCCGGACTGCCGCGAGCAGGCAAAGCAACGCGATCAGCGTGAGGATCCCGAGGCCGAGCTGCACGAGGTTGAACCAGGCGGGCTGGCGCAGCTGCGCACGCGCGCGCCAGTCGAGTGCGAACAGCCACGCGACCACGAGCAACAGCGCGACCCATGAGAAGGCGGCGAAACCGATCCCGAGCAGCAGCCACTGCCAGGTCTTCAGCGGCGAACGGCGCAGGCGCCCGAGCACGGACGCGAGCAGCGCCAGCACCGCGAGTTCGCTCCAGTACAGCACCGCGGGGCCGGCGACCGGACCGCGCGTCGCGAGCAGCCAGCGGTCCGCGGGCAAGTCGATGCCGAGGTCGATGTTGGCCGCGGGAATGCCGAGGTCGAGCGCGGGCGTGCGCACCGTGAAACCGGCCGATGTCGGTTCGCGCCAGCGCAGCTCGAAGCGGTTCGTACCGGGAACCAGCGGGAGGCTGAGGCGGCCATCCTGCAGCCGCAGGTTCAACGGTGCGCCGTCGCGGCTGCTCGACAGCAGCTCCGCGTCCGCCGGCAACGCGAGCGCATGTTCGCCGCCCTGGCTCGCGCGCACGTCGAGGTGCAGCGTGGACTCGCTCGAACGCCGGCCGACGCTGCGCGAGAGCCGGACCTGGTCGATCGCGCGCGTCGCGCCCTGCGCGGCTTCGGGTCGCGTCACCTGCAACTCGAGCTGTTCCCCGGGCAGCGGATGGAACTCGAAGCGCCGCATGTCGCCTTCGGCCTCGCCGGCATGCATCGCGACCACGGGCACGCCGGAGAACTCGACGTGCCAGGTCGGACTTACTTCGATGCCCCAGACTTCGGCATGGCCCGTGAGCGGCGGCGCAGTCAGCACGATGCGCTCGCCCTTGTCGAGCTTGCTTTCCCACTGCGTGCGGTCCTCGCCATCGGCAAGCGCGACCATCACCTGTCCTCGCTCCACGCGCAGTCCGGGCGTCGTCACATGCTCGCCCGCGAGTACCGGCAATTGCAGGCTCATGCCGCCCACTGCCGGCGCGAGGCGCGTCACGTTCGTGCGGGTGGACCATTCGAGGCCGAGCTGCAGCATGCGCTCGACGCGTACGTAAGGCGCGAACTGCTGCGCGCCGATGCTGCGCTCGTCGCCGTCTGCACGGGCGCGCGTCAATGCGAGCGTCTCGGTCAACAGGCGCCCGTCGTCGAGCCCGCCCGCGGCCCAGCCGGTGCCGTCGAAATCGACGCGCCGCGCGGGCAGGCGAAATGCGAGCGCGACCTGGTCCGCGAGCGGGGAAAAAGCAAGCTCGACGCGGTGCACGCCGCGCGGCAACGCGATCCAGAGCACGTCCTCGACGCGCGCGATCGCATCCGACGCGACGCCGTCGACGCGGACTTCGCGCAGCACGAGGGCTTTCGCATCGTTCGGCAAAGGGAGCGCGACGCGCTCGGATGCATGCACCTCGAGCGCGACCACGATGTCGTCGGCGTGCGCCACGATCCCGGCACGCGCGATCGTGGCGCAGGCCGGCGCACATTCCGGCGCTTCCACGAGGCGCTGGTGCAGTTGATCGAGCAGCTCCTGCGGGGGGAACGCTTCGGCCTGCGCGCGCGGCGCGATCGAAGCCGCCGCGAGCACCGCCAGGCCGACCAGCGCGAGCGGTGCCGCGCGCGGGATCCGCGGCAGGCGCAGGCCCGGGCGCAGCAGACGCAGCAGCAGCCACGCGAGCACCCCGACCATCGCGACGCGCAGCACGCGCACGAGCCACGACGGCGCGATCAGCAAGCGCACGTCCTGCTCGGGCAGCACCGGTCCGCTCCAGGCCAGCCGGTAACTGCTGCCGCGTCGCCAGTCCGGTTCGCCCGCGCCAGTCTGGGTCACGGTCGACTGGCTGTAGCGCTCCATCTTCTTCCTGATCTCGACGCGGTTGATGCTCGAGCCGCTGACGGTGATCGTCTCGAGGCCTTGCGATTCCGCCGGCGGCGGCGGAGGTGCCGCAGGCGCGGGCATCGCGTCCTGCGCGGCCATGCGTTCCTCGCTCGCGATGTCGACCGGTGCGGGCGCCTTGCGTGAGGCGAAACCGCCGGCGTCGAACGCGAGCACGCCGGCCTCGTTCTCGAGTTGCGGGTACAGCGCGTTGCGCAATTGCGTCGCCGCGAACGGCAGGCTCACCAGCACCAGCAGCGCGAGCGCGACGCGGCGCAACCATTCGACACCGCTTGCGAGCCGCCCCTGCGGCAACGCGCGCAATACGAGCGCAAGCGCGACCGCCACCAGCAGCGTCCAGCGCGGCGCGCCGGCTTCCTGGTAACCGAGCAGCAGCCAGGCGAGCGAGACCAGCGCGCCGGGCCAACCGAGCAGCCGCGCCGCGAGCAACACGAGCAGCGCACCGAGGAACACGTCGTACAGGTCCCAGGCTGCGATCCAGCTGCCCTGCGCGAGATCGGCGCCGGGCGCGGCGAGCAGCCGGTAACCATCCGGCAGATGCACGGTGGTGGAGACCTGGTCGAACGCGGCGAGCCAGCCGCCCACCGGCAGCGTGGCGCCGGCCTCCTCGATGCGCAGGCCCGCGGCGAGATCGACGCGCGGCGCGCGCCATTCGACGCCGGTCGTCGGCGCCGCGATCCCGCGCGTGACCAGCAACGGATCGCCCGCCGCCGATGCGCGTTCGAGCACGAACGGCGGCGCCGCATCGAAGCGCCAGCCCTGCAGCATCTCGCCGCTGACGCGGTCGCGCGCGAACCAGCCGGCGCCGTCGAAGTCGAGCCACATCTCGCGTTGCAGGTGCAGGCGATTCTGCGCGGTCGGATCGAGACCGCGCGAGCGCTGCTCGATCGCGAGCGCGTCGCCATCGCCGAGCGCGAACGCGGGCAAGGCGTCCCAGCCGGCGTCGCCCGGCACCTCGGCCTGGCGCGGATCGACCTGCACCCCGCCACTCGCGACGCTGACGCGCAATCTCGGAGTCGCTTCGTAGCTCCAGATTTCCTGTTGCGGCCATGGGTCCGGCGGGACGCGCGCGCTGACCGTGGACAGCGGCGCGCTCGCGCGCGCTTCGATCGTCACGTCGTCGACGCCCGGCGACACCTGCACGCGCAGGCGACCGTCGGCCTCGAGTCGCGCCGGCCATTGGCTGGTGAGCGAAAGCGGCGCGAAGCCCTCGGGCAGCACCGGCCCGACGAGTTCCTCGCGCGCCTGCCCGGACGCCGCGATCCGGATGCGCGTGGTCAGCATCGCGGGCACGCCATCGATCAGGCGGCGATGCACGCGCAGCTGCAGGCTGTCGGCTTGCGGTTCCGCGCGTTCGGCGCGCCCGAGCGTCAACTGGTCGCCGTCGCGCTGCACGGGCGTGATGGCCCGGCCATCGATGCGCAGGGAGACGAGGCCGACACCTGGCGCAACGCGCAGCGACTGCGGACGCTCGCTCCACGGGATCCGCGCGCGCACTTCATGCCGACCCGGCGCCAAGCGCACGTACGGGCCGTTGCGATCGACGACGATCGCGGCCTTGCCATCAACTTGCACCTGCTGCGGCCAGTACGCGGCGTCGCCCGGCAACGGCACCCAGGATCCGGACGTTTCGTCGATGCTCCACGACTGCGCGATATCGACGCCTCGGGCGTCGGCGGCCAGTTCGAGCAGGCCCGGCCAGACGCAGAGGTAGTCGCTGGATTCGGCCGCATCCGAGCCCGCGACCAGTGGGCAGTCGCGGAACGCCTGCTCGTGCATGACCCATTCCCGCCACGGTTCGAGCGGCGCGGGGACCGCAGTTTCGGCGCGGGCGGCGGTGGCAGCGAGCAGCAGCAGCAGGAGGCTGCACAACCAGCGTGCGGACGGATGCATGCGGATCCTCGTCGGGTGGGATGGCGGGATGCAACGGCGCAGGCCGCGGCGCGGGGTTCAGCCCGCGAGCAGGCGCCATGCCTGCAGTACGCAGGCGAACACGAACCCCGCCAGGAAGAACAGGTAGCTGTAGCGCAGGTAGCGATACTTGTGGTGCGCGAGATAGCTGCCGAGCGCATGGATGTCGTTGGCCCAGGTCGCGTAGGGCGAGCCGTCCGGCGTCAGCGCACGCGCGAACTCGAGCATGAAGCGCTCGCGCGGCAACGACGCGAAGTGACCGAAGAACAGCAGGTTGAAGCCTTCCGGCAACGGCGCGTCGCCGACCCGAATCGGGCGGTATTTCGGCAATACCGCGAGGATCGCGAGCAACAGCGCGACCAGCGTGAATGCCGACAGCACGAGCACCGAAACGCGAAGTTCGGGATCGGACAGGTGGCCCATCGAGAGCGTCAGCACGATCGAGGACACCGTGATGATGATGTTGGCCTTGGTGTCGGCCATGCTCGACAGCGCGACATGGTGCTGTTGCGCAGTGCGCAGCAGGTTGTCGGCCGTGTTGCGCTCGGGGATGCGCGCGAAGGCCTGCGGAGGAGGTGCGTCGTCCATCGTCGCCTCGCATGGTGCGGGCGCGCATCTTAGCAACTGCACGAGACCAGGTTGCTCAGGCCTCGAGCGAAGCCTTCAGCGCCGTCGCCAGCGCGGCGTCACCGGACACGAGGTCCTTCCATTCGAGCACGAGCCCGTTGCGGCGGCCCTTCTGCACGAGCTTGAGCCCGGCCGGATCGATCGTGAGCGTATACGCCTCGTCCCCGACCAGCACCTCGCGCCGCATCGGCTTGTCCAGCCGCACCATCGCTCAGCCCACCCCGGCGTCGCGGGACGGCGCGCGACCGACGCCGACCAGCCACAGGCGGAATCGTTCGATCAGGCTGCCTCCGGGCGCGGTTTGCTCCTGCGCCGTGGTTCCGGCGATCGCGCACAGGGGCTCGAACGGGAGGTCGCAGCGGGACTCGAGTCGGAACACCGGCAAGGGCAGGCTCATCTCGCACTCCATCCTGGGATGGCCTCAGGCTGCCGCAGGGCGGCTTGCGGCAGGCTGAACGCCGTGCGCGTCGCGCGAACTCAGCGCTTGCCAGCGAGTACGGGCAGCTCGTCGTGCAGGGTCGACAGCAATTGGGCAGGGTCGACGGGCTTGTCGATGCGACGCACGCGCGGCAGCGGCGGCAGGTCCTCGGGCAACGCCGCGTGCGGGCGCGCGATCAACAGAACCGGGCCCGCGTAGCCGCGCTCGAGCAATGCCGCGCAGGTACGCACGCCGGTCAGGAGCGTCATTTCCGCCTCCATCAGCACCACGTCTGGAAGCCCGTCGCGCTCGAGCGACTGCAACGCGAGGCTGCCGTCCTGCGCGAGCACCGGATGATAGCCGTGGTCCTCGACGATGCGCCCGAGCAGCGCGAGCTTGCCGGCGCGCTCGATCACGATCAGCACGCGCTCGCCGTGGCCGGACGGGATCTCCTCGAGCGTGGGCGTCGACGCTCGCGCCTGCAACATCGGCAGGTACACGCTGAACGTGGTGCCCTGCCCCGGCGCGCTGCGCACGCGCAGGCAACCGCGGTGATTGCTGATGATGCGCCTGCACGACACGAGACCGAGGCCGGTCCCGGTCGGCTTGGTCGTGAAGAACGGCTCGAACAGGCGGACGCGCACGTCGTCGGGCATGCCGATGCCGGTGTCGGTCACGTCGATCACGAGATGCCGACCCGCGGCGCAATCCTCGGCCGGTGCGAAGAAGTCCGCGGCGAGCTCCTCGGTGCGCGTCGCGATGCGCAGTTCACCGCCGTCCGGCATCGCCTGCAGCGCATTGAGGCAGAGGTTCAGCAGCACCTGCTGCAACTCGGTGTGGTTGCCCTCGAGTTCGATGTCGGCGGCGATCGGGGAGACTATCAGCGTGACGTTCGAAGGCACGCTTCCGCGCAGCAGGCGAGCGAGTCCGTCGACGAGGCCACGCAACTGCAGGTGCTCGCCACCCGCGTGCGATCCACGCGCGAACGACAGCATCGAAGCGACGATCTCGAGTCCGCGCTGCGCGCACTCGGACACCAGCTGCCCGGCGCGACGCACCTCCTCGCGCGGATCCTCGTGCAGGATCGCCGCGGCCATCGAGATCGGCTGCAGGATGTTGCGCAGGTCGTGGCTGAGTCCGGAGGCGAGCAGCGCGAGGCTCTCGTAGCGCTGCGTGCGCACGAGGTCCTGCTCGGTGCGCTCGCGCGCGCGCCGTTCGGCCGCCTCGGCCAGCGCGCGACGCGCCGCCGCGGCCAGGCGCGCGAGGTTGTGCTTGAGCACGTAGTCGGTCGCGCCCGCGTGCAGCGCTTCGACCGCCGCTTCTTCGCCCATCGTGCCGGAAACGAACATGAAAGGGATCGAGGGCGCGTATTCGCGCGCGATCTCGAGCGCACGGTAGCCGGAAAACCCGGGCATGCTGAGGTCGGAGATGATCAGGTCCGGCGGCGTCGTTTCTAGCGCCCGCGTGAAACCTGCCTCGTCGTCCACGCGCTCGGCGACGACCTCGAGGTGGCCGCGCTCGAGTTCGTCGAGCACGAGTTCGGCGTCAGGTTCGCTGTCTTCGACCAGCAGCAGCCGGATGGGTGCGGGCGGCACACGCATTCAGTCGCCCGGCCTCGCTTCGTTCATGACCGCCCAGAACTGGCCGAGCGCGCGCACCGCATCGAAGAACTGGTCCACGTCCACCGGCTTGACCACGTACGCATTCACGCCGAGGTCCCAGCTCGCGGCAAGGTCGCGCTCCTCGCGCGACGAGGACAGGATGACCACCGGGACGCGCTTGAGCGCCTCGTCGGCGCGGATCGCGCGCAGGACCTCGATCCCGTCCATCCGCGGCATCTTGATGTCGAGCAGCACGACCACCGGGTTGCCGGGCGCGCGATCCGCGTGCGCGCCCTGCCGGCGCAGGTATTCCATCGCTTCGACGCCGTCCTCGACATGCACGACCGGATTGGCGAGCCGCGCATCTCGAAGTGCGTCGATCGTCATCTCGGCATCGGCATGGCTGTCTTCCACCAGCAGTACCGCCCGCAGTTCCTTCATCGTGTACCTCCTCAATCCGTACGTTCGTGACGGGGCAGCGTGAAATGGAACGTGGCGCCCTGCCCCGGCACCGCTTCCGCCCAGGTTCGCCCGCCGTGGCGCGCGACGATGCGGCGGACCGAAGCGAGGCCGATGCCGCTGCCCGGGAATTCCGAGGCCTTGTGCAGGCGCTGGAACACGCCGTACAGCTTGCCGGCATGGTCCATGTCGAATCCGACGCCATTGTCGGCGACGTGGAACACCCACCCGTCTTCTTCTTCCTGCGCACGGACCTCGATGAGGGCCCGCTCCCTCGCGGCGGTGTACTTGATCGCGTTGTCGAGCAGATTCTGCCATACAAGCTGGATCAGCGACGCGTCGGCGACCACCACCGGAAGCGGGGCGATGCGCCAGTCGATCCGCCGGCCTTCCACGCCCGCCATCAGCGTGCCCTGCACCTGCTCGACCAACGACTGCATGTCGACCATTTGCGGTCGCATCGCGTGGCGGCCCAGGCGCGAATAGCTCAGCAGGTCCTCGATCAGAGCCGACATGCGCCGTGCCGCATCGTCGATGACGTCGCAGTAATGCAGCACGGTCTCGTCGGCCTGTGGCTCGACCTTCGAGCGCAGCTTGCGCGCGAACCCCGCGATGTGGCGCAGCGGCGCACGCAGGTCGTGCGAAACCGAGTACGAGAACGCCTCGAGCTCGCGATTGGAGTCGGTCACCTGCTCCACCTTGCCCGCGAGCTGGCGGTTCAGGCGCAGCACCTGTTCCTCGCTGCGCTTGCGCGCGGTGATGTCGCTGATCGTGAGCAGGGTTTCGGCCACCGCGCCTTCGGCGTCGTGCATCGGTCGCGCGTTGATGACGAGGTGGCGCACGCCGTCGTCGGTCGCGATCTCCTGGCTGGTTTCGACGTCCCAGAGTTCGCGCCGCGAACGCGCGACGTCGCGCAGGCGCTGCAGCAGTGCCTGGTCGTTCCAGCCGGCGACGTCCGGAAGCCGCGCAGGCGCATCGCCGCCGAGCCGGTAAAAGTCCAGGAACGCACGGTTGACGTGGATCAGGCCGAGGTCCGCGCCGACCACCGCAATCGGCTCGCGCACCGTCTCCACGATCAGGCGCGCACGCCCGACCGCTTCGCGCGCGGCGGTTTCCGCCGCGATCCGGCGAATGATGTGCCGCTCGGAGACCCAGATCATGGCGCCGATCAGCAACACCTGCAGCAGGGTCGCCGCGAGCGTCGCCCAGCGCGCGAACCAGAGCTGGTCACGTGCATAGATCTCGCGCTCCAGGGCCAGTTCCGCTTCGCGCGCGAGCATGTCGGCCTGGATCGCTTCGAACGGCAGGTCCGCGGCCGCCGCGACGAAATCGGCCACGCCGAGTTCGCTGCCCGCGATCGCGCGATCGAACGCGGCCACGCGTTGCTCCAGCCGCTCCGCGAGCGTGGCAGCTCGCACCTGCTGGTCAGGGTTGTCGGCGGTGAGCGTCCTCAGCGCCTCGAGCTGGCGCGGGTAGACCTGCCGGAGCGCCTCGTACTGCACGCGCGCAGAGGCATCCCCGACCATCTTGGCCGCGATGGCCTTGGACTTCATTTCGTGCAGTGTGCCCGAGAGCTCGTGCAGCGCCGACGTCACCGAATGCGTATGCGCGACCATGCGCAGCGCCTGCGCCGAGTCTTCCGAGAGCTTCATGCGCACGAAATACGCGCTGAACACGATCAACAGCAGGCTGGCGAGCATCAGCACCAGCCGCAGATGGGGCTTTATCGACGTACGCAAACGGACTCCTCCCGGCGCGCGCTTTGTCCCACAAATCGATGATTCGGTCCACTCATCGAACCCGGGCCGTTCACGCAGCGTTTGCCCGGACTGCAGCAGCCTCGCACGCCCACCACGAAGGAACGCGCGCATGGCCATGGTGAGATTCAGGATGACCGGACCGGAGTCCGGCCTCGACGCGCTGATGGGCGCGCTCGAAGGGGTCGACCACGTCGATCGCGTGGAGCAGGTGCGCGACCTCATGAACGACATGCGCGACGACTCCAGTTCGGCCGACCTCAGCGACGACATCGGCCGCAGCAGCGCGCGCGACGTCGAAGTGCACGCAGCGACGAGCAGCGCGACCGAAGACGTGCTCGCCACGATCGAGCGCCTGTCCGCGGAACTCGGCGTGGCGGTCGAATACGTCGACGATTTCTGACCGGTCGCAGCCAGGGCCTCGGCGGCCACCGCGAGCGCCGACGTCGGCACGTCGAAGTGCGATGCAGCTTCGAGCGGGTTCGTCGCTCGGTGACCGCGCGCCGGTCCCGAGCGCGCGCGACGCATGCTGCATGCGTCCCCGGGCATGGACGCTGCCGCGGTGCTCGTCGACAATGACGCCCTCGGGGCGCAGCCGTCGCCCTCACCGCGACAGGATCCGACCGATGCAGCACCTCACCATCGTCACCACCGGTGGCACGATCGACAAGATCTACTTCGACGACAAGTCGACGTTCCAGATCGGCGAGCCCCAGATCGGCGACATCCTCGAGGCGCTCGGCGTCGCCTTCACGTTCGAAGTGCTGCCGGTGCTGCGCAAGGACAGCCTGCACATGGACGACGACGACCGCGCGCGCATCCGCGCCGCGATCGCAGGCCAGCCACATCGCCACGTGCTCGTGACGCACGGCACCGACACGATGGTCGAAACCGCGCAGGCGCTGGCGGGCATCGAAGGCAAGGTCGTGGTGCTGACCGGCGCGCTGAATCCTGCGCTGTTCAAGGGCTCGGACGCGGTGTTCAACATCGGCTGCGCGGTCGGCGCAGTGCAGACGCTGCCAGACGGCGTCTACATCGCGATGAACGGCCGCATCTGGAATCCCGCCGCGGTGCGCAAGAACCGCGACGCGAACCGCTTCGAAGCGCGCGGCTGACTGCCGGCTGCAGTTGACGCGACAGGCGCAACCAAAGCCAAGGGGTGAAACACGGCGCACCCGGAGGAAAAGCTGCTCATTGAGGGCCTTCTTCGCGCGCTCTGCGTGTTTCGTGTATCAACCCATGCGCCTTCCGTTTCTCCGCGTCTCCCCGTCGCGCTTTCACGGATGAAAAAAGGGCGGCCGGTGTGCACCGGCCGCCCGAAGTCCAACACTGAATCCGACGCGATCAGGTCACGGCGTGAAGCTGCCGACCAGGCTCACGCCGGAGAAGCTCGAGTACGCACGCACGCGCACGTAGTACGTGCCGGCCGCCGGCGCGGTCCACGAGCAGGTCTCGTTGTTGCCGCTGAGGTACGGGCGGCAGGTGAAGCTCGAGGTGGTCGGGGCCGACCCGGTGCGGACATAAAGGTCCGCATCGCCGCTTCCGCCCGAAATCGAGATCGAGAGGTTGCTCGCACCCGACGGCACCACCAGCGTGTACGTCTGCGACCAGTTGTTGGTCGTCGCCGAGAGGCCCGTCACCGGTACGCCGTTCTGCAGCACCGTGCCGCCGCCACCGCCGCCCGCGGTGTAGCTGCCGGTCAGGCTCATGCCGCTGAAGCTCGAGTACGCGTTGATCATGACGTAGTAGGTGCCGGCCTGCGCGGTGGTGATGTTGCAGGTCTCGGTGTTGCCTGAAGCCCACGAACGGCAGTCGTAGGTCGAGGTGGTCGGGTTGGACCCGAAGCGCACGTAGAGGTCGCCGTCGCCGGTGCCGCCGGAGGTCGCGAACCGCAGGTTCGTCGCGCCGGCCGGGACCACCATCGTGTAGTAGAGCTTGTTGCCCGTGGTGGCCGACAGGCCGGTCACCGCGACGCCGTTCTGCAGCACCGTGCCGCCCCCGCCGCCGCTCACCGTCACCGACTGCGTCCGGGTGTTGGTCGCGCCGTCATCGTCGGTCACGGTCAGCGAGACCGTGTAGGTTCCGCCCGCCGCGTAGGTGCGGCTCGGGTTGGTCGCGGTGGACGTGCCGCCGTCGCCGAAGTTCCACGAGCGCGAGACGATGCTGCCATCGCTGTCGCTGGAGCCGTCGGTGAAGCTCGCGGTGAGTCCGCTGGTCGAATAGCTGAAGTTCGCGACCGGCGCCGCGTTGCCACCACCGCCGCCGACCGCGAGCAGCGTCGCTTCCGCGTTGATGATGCCCGCGCCGCATCCACCCGAGCAGCTGCCCGGCAGCGCACGCGCGTTCGCCGTGATCAGGTTCTTGACCTGGTCGGGCGTCAGCGACGGATTCAGCGAAAGCACCGCGGCCGCAAGCGCGGCGACGTGCGGCGCCGCCATCGAAGTGCCGGCGTAATACGCATAGGCTTCGGTGGTCGGCGTGGTGCTGCCGTTGTTGAGCGTCGACAGGATGTCGCCCGAGCCGCCGCTGCCGTCCCCACCCGGGGCCGACACCACGATCGTGCTGCCGTAGTTGGAGTACGACGCGCGCGACCCGCTCTTGGTGGTCGCGGCGACCGAGATCACGCCACTGCAGTTGGCGGGCGAGGAGTTGCTGACGTTCTGGCTCTCGTTGCCGGCTGCGACGACGAACACCGAACCGTTGTTGCGCGCGGTGTTGATCGCGGCCTGGAACGAACCGCAGGCGCCGCCACCGCCGAGGCTGAGGTTCAGCACCCGCGCCGGATTCGCGTTCGCGGGCACGCCGCTGACCGCGCCACCGGACGACCAGACGATCGCGTCGACGATGTCGGCGACCGTACCGCCGCACTTGCCGAGCACGCGCACGGGCACGACCTTCGCGCCGTAGGCCATGCTGGCCACGCCCTTGTTGTTGTTGGTCAGCGCGGCGACCGTGCCGGCCACGTGGGTGCCGTGCCAGCTCGAACCCGAAGCCGGGTAACCGGCGCCGCACTCGTTGTTGCCGTACCAGTCGCCCTCGTCGGCCGCATTGGAGTCACGCCCGTTTCCGTCGCGCGCGGTGGTCGAACTGCTGATGAAGTCGTAGCCGCCGACGATCTGCCCGGTGAGGTCGCTGTGGGTGGTGATGCCGGTGTCGACGACCGCGACCTTGATGCCACTGCCGTTCGCGATGTCCCACGCGGCGGGCATGCGCACGCCGCCGACCGCGTCGGTGAGGTCCCACTGGTTCGCGAAGTTGGTGTCGTTCGGCGTCAGCAACGCGCGCATCACGCGATCGGGCTCCACGTACTCCACTGCGGCATTGCGCGCGAATGCGACCAGCACGTTGCGCTGCGTGTCGGCGTAGGAGGCGAAGCGTTGACGGTCACCCGCGACCTCGACGAGTTCGGCGCCGGTCGCGAGCGTGCGCACGTGCGCGACCGACAATCCGGTTTCGGCCGCCACGCGCGAGAAGTCGACGCTGCGCGCCGATTCATTCGAGCGTTCCGCGGTTCCTTCCGCATACGTCACGATGTAGCGCGTGTACTGGATCTGCTCCGAAACCGCCGCGAAATTCGCGCGGTCGGCGTAGGTGGCCAGGTCCGCGGCGCTGGCTGCCCCCGCAGCCTGCGCGACGGGAACGGCGCCGCACGCGACGATGGCGACCGCGAGCGCGGTGCGCCGCAACTTTCCTTGCGAAATCAATTTCACAGGTTCTACCCCCAGCATGTGGTTGGTCGAGCCGCCGGGTGGCGGCATGTGGCGCGCATCCCTGCGCTGCCCGGCCGCTTCCGCGCCCGTCCGGCCCTCTCTCGGCCGGATGGACATCGGCTGCGACGACACGGCGTGTTGCCCTCCGAAAACCGTGTCGCGGGCGCCTGTCCCCGTGCGTCAAAACACCACGGGAACGCGGCACTGTACCAACAATTCCGGCAACGTGAGCGTGCGCGCCATCACGCAAGCGATTGATAACAATACGCTTTTCCTGAATGCGTTGCTGCGGTGCGGCATCTGTCAGAAAGTGACATATTGCGGCACGTGCACGCTTTTCCGTGCGCAGGCGCACGGAAATTTGTGCAGTACGGAACGGAAACGCCGGCAGCCTGCCGGCGCGGGTTCAGCGGCGGGCGCCGCCGAGCGCGTGCACCTTGCGTGGCCGTCGCATCCACAGCACCAGGGTCAGGACGAGCAGCAGCGGCGAAACCCAGAACATCGTCTTGAGCCAGCGGTGCTGCGCGTTCCATGTGTTGCTGAAGATCAGGTCCATCGCGACGGTGGAATCGGCGTCGATGCGTTCGAAGCCATCGCCGAGGGCTGCAACGAGGCGGCGCTCGCCGAACGCCTGCAACGCCGGTACCGCGCGGTCGATCGGGCTGCCCAGCGTGATGTAGGTTGCCGCCAGCGGAGCCTCCCTGCGCGCCGAACTCGCGATCGCTTCGCCGACATCGGGCAGCAATGGCGCCGCGCCCCAGACCAGCAGGTTGTAGAACAGGCTCGAGAGGAACAGGACCAGCGCGATCACGTGCAGGTGGCGTTTCATCGGAGCGGCTCGTCCGGGGGCATGCTCCCATCCTAGAACGAAAAATGCCGCACGTGCACGCCACCCGGCGCTCGACCACGCCCGTGACGCGGCCGCGCACCTCGGCGCCTTGCCGGCCGGATGGCGCAGCGCGGCCGGCAACTTGCGTGCTCCGGCACCGTCATGCGACGCACGATCGTGCCGATGCGGATGGCCGCCAAGGGTCCGTGGCGACGCTTCATCGATCCTCCGGCACTGCCGCAGGCGCCCGAACGCAATCGGGCGACGCGTCAGAGCATCCCGGTCTCGAGGCGCGCGGCTTCCGACATCATGGTCTGGTTCCACGGCGGATCGAACACGAGGTCGACATCGGCTTCGGCGACGGTCGGGATCATCTCGAGCTTGGTGCGCACGTCATCGACGAGGATGTCGCCCATGCCGCAGCCCGGCGCGGTCAGCGTCATGCGCACATTGACCTTGCGCAGGCCGTCGGGCAGCGTTTCGAGGTCGCAGTCGTAGACGAGGCCGAGCTCGACGATGTCGATCGGGATCTCGGGATCGAAGCAGGTGCGCAACTGCTGCCACACGAGCTTCTCGACGTCCGCGTCGCCCGCATCGTCGGCAAGTTCCAGTGGCGCCGGAGGCGACTTTCCGAGCGCATCCGCGTCGTTGCCGCTGATGCGGAACAGGTTGCCGTCGATGTAGACCGTGAAGCTGCCACCCAGCGCCTGCGTGATGTAGCCGACCTGACCCGCGGGCAGGGTCACCGCGTCGCCCTGCGGCACCATCACGGCGTCGCAGTCGCGTTCGAGGCGGATCGGTTCGGAAGTCTGGCTGTAGCCCATCTTTGCGGCGCTTCTTCGGCGAAGGGTCGTGCGGAACAGCGCATTATGCCGCGACGCGGCCGCCGGGCGCAGTCGCCGGAGCCACGGCGGCCAGCGCCGCTGCATCGAATGTCGGGGCGGCAGGCGCACGCTTCAATGTCGCTCGACGGCCGGTGGCGCGGCAACGGGAAGGGCGCCCGATTGCTTCGAGCAGCATCAGCTGGACCTCGGCCCTTCAAGCGGGCAGCAGCCCGGTCTCGCGCAGGCACCGACCGAGCAGGCGCATCGCCGCGTCGATGTCGGCCGGCGGCAGGCCCGCGTAGCCGAGCACCAGCCCCGGCCGCGGCGGCGGCTTGAGGAAATACGGTGCCACCGAATAGAGCCCGAGACCGCGCTCGCGCGCATGCGCAACCAGACGTTCGCAATCTCCATGGTTGCCGCGCGTGAGCCATGCGGTCAGGTGCATGCCCGCATTCGAGTCGACGACTTCGAGTGCGCCGCGCGCGTGCCTGGCGATGCCGGCGAGCATCGCGACGCGACGCGCGCGCAGCGTGATCGCGGCGCGCCGCAGGTGCCGTTCGAAGCCGCCGTCGACCATGAAGTTCGCGAGCGCCGCCTGCTCGAGCGCGTTGCAACCGCGGTCTTCGAGCCATTTGGCGGCGACGAATGCATCGCGCACCGAGGCCGGAACCACCATGTAGCCGAGGCGCAACGCCGGGAACAGCGCCTTCGAGAAGCTTCCGATGTAGATCACGCGGCCATCGCGATCGAGCGACTTCAGCGCGGCCAGTGGACGCCCGCCATAGCGGAATTCCCCGTCGTAATCGTCCTCGATGAGCCAGGCGCGACCCCGCGCGGCCCACTCCAGCAGTTCCAGCCGCCGCGGCAGTGGCAGCAACGCACCGGTCGGAAACTGGTGCGAGGGCGTCACCACCGCGAGGCGTGCCGATTCCGGCAGCGCTGATGGCACCAGGCCTTCGGCATCGACGCGACAGCCGCGCGCGTGTGCACCATGCGCGGCGAACGCCTGGCTCGCGCCGCGATAGTGCGGGTCCTCCAGCACGACCGTGTCGCCGGCCTCGAGAAGCACGCGCGCGGCGAGCGCGAATGCCTGCTGGGTTCCGGATACGACCAGCACGTCCTCGGGCGCAGCCGGGACGCCGCGGCGGCGCGAAAGGTAATCGCAGATCGCGCTGCGCAATCCCGCCAGGCCTTGCGCATCCGGATAGTCGAAGTCGACGTGTTCGGCCGCGCGACTGACCTCGCGGCGCCACACGCTGGCCAGCAGCGGGTTCGCGAGTGGCAAGCCGTACTGCAGGTTGTAACGCAGTCCCGCATGCTGGTGCCCCGGAATGCGCCGGCCATCGGTATTGGCCAGCGCACGGCGCGCGAACGAGGACAGCGGCGCGACAAGCGTCTGCGCCGCGCGCCTGGGCGGCGAGGGGCTGCCGACGTTCGCGACGAAACTGCCTGACCCGACGCGTCCGAGCAGGAACCCTTCCGCCTGCAACTGCTCGTACGCCGCGAGCACGGTGTTGCGCGAGATGTCGAGTTCGCGCGCGAGTGAACGGCTTGCGGGCAGCCGAGCGCCGGCGCCGACGCGACCGTCGAGGATCGCGCCTTTCAACGCGCGGATCAGCTGGGCATAGCGGGCGCCCTGGCCGTCGAGATCGAGATACACGATTGGTACCGCCAGGACGTCGGAATGTGGAACTGTATGGTACCAATACCGCGGCCGAGAATCCGCCTCCTGCCCTGCCCGCCCCGCAGGCTCACGAGGCCGTGATGACGAATTCCCCGACTCGCGACGAGCGCCACCGCGTCGAGCGCAGCAAGGCGCGCGCGCGCTACGACCGCGCGAGCGTGCACGCGATCCTCGACGCCGGGATGATCGCGCACGTCGGGTTCTGCGTGGACGCGCAACCGTTCGTGATCCCGATGCTGTATGCGCGTGATGGCGACGACCTGCTGCTGCACGGCTCGGTCGCGAGTCGCCTCATGCGCGGGCTGGGCGAAGGCATCGCGGCCTGCCTCACGGTCACGCACGTCGACGGCCTCGTGCTCGCGCGCTCGCACTTCGACCACTCGGTCAACTACCGCTCGGTGGTCGCATTCGGCCGCGCACGCGTGCTGGACGATCCGCGCGCGAAGGCCGACGCGCTCGCGCGCTTCGTCGACGCGCTGCTGCCCGGTCGTTCGGGCGAATCGCGCGCAGCCGACGCGAGCGAGCTCGGCGCGACCACGGTACTGGTGTTCGCGATCGAAGACGCGAGCGCGAAGGTGCGCGAAGGCGGCGCGAAGGAAAACGCGGCCGATCTCGGCATCCCCACCTGGGCCGGCGTATTGCCGGTGCGGCACGTGTTCGGAACGCCGCAACCAGAAGTCGATCTCGTCGAGGGCGTCGGCTTGCCGCCCTCGGTACGCAACCTGCTGGAACGCGACGGAGCACCCGCATGATCACCTACCACGACGACCGCCGACCGGAGCGCGAACAGGCGCGCGAACTCTATCGCGCGTCGACGCTCGGCCAGCGCCGACCGATCGACGACGACGCGCGCTTCGAGGCGATGCTGGAACACGCCAACCTCGTCGTCACGGCGTGGGACGGCGAACGCCTGCTCGGCATCTCGCGCAGCCTCACCGATTTCGCCTGGACGACGTACCTTGCCGATCTCGCGGTGCGCGAGGACCACCAGCGGCAGGGCATCGGGCGCGAGCTGATCCGGCGCACGCGCGCGGCGGCGCCGCCGGCGGCGCTGGTGCTGCTGGCCGCGCCCGCGGCGGAGCGCTACTACCCGCGCATCGGCTTCACGCAGATGCCGCAGGCCTGGATGCTGCGCGAGGGCGACACCCTGCTGTAGAGGGAAGCGCGGCATCCGGCGCGAACGACGACAACATCCGTCCGCCCTGGACACTGGCCGAAAGCCGGAGTCGAACGGCCCGCTCGCGCGGGAGCCCGGCGCCTGGCGCTTCGACTCCGCGGCCTGCGGCCGCTGCGCTCGCGAACGGAAACTGACGTCGGCCGCACACTGCTGCGCCCACCGCGCGCGCTCGTTATCATCAGCGGTTCCCCGTCGCGCCGAAGGAAGCCCACAGCATGACGCAGCCGCAGCGGCGCGGTCCCGCAAGGCGCGAACGCGCGATCGGCGTCGCGACCGCAGCGATGTGTGCGCTCGCGGGCGGCGCGATCTGGTGCCTGTTGTCCCTGTACCTGCGCAGCCCGCTCATGCTGTTCGCGTTCGCGATCGCGATGGCCGTCGGGTGGGCGCTGCGCACGCACGGCTTCGCCGGACGGGCGAGCGGCGCGGCGCTGGCGATCGCGTGCGTGCTGCTCGCCTCGACCTATGCCTGGTCGCTGCAGGGGATCGCGCGGATCGCCTCGATGCTCGGCCTGCCGATGCGCTCGACGATGATCCAGATGGGGCCCGCGATGGTGTTCGACGTGATGCGGGCCTCCGCCGGCGGCTGGCCGCTCGCGCTCGCGATCGCCGCCGCGGTCGCTGCGGCAGCATGGGTGCTCCGGCCCGGGCGCGTCGCGCAGGACCCGCTGCGCGGAGCGTGATCAGGTCGCGTGCAGTCGCACCCAGTCCGCGTAGCGATCCATCCATCCCTGCACGAACTTGCGCGTGCCTTCGTTCGCGATGCCGCCCTCGGCATCGAAGAAGCCGTCCTTGACCTGCAGGAACACCTCCGGCTGCCCCATCGTCGGCGCATCCAGGTAGGCGAGCACGTTGCGCAGGTGCTGCTGCGCCAGCGCGCTGCCGATCGCGCCGATCGACGCGCCGATCACGCCCGCGGGCTTGCCGGCCCATGCGTTCTGCCCGTAAGGGCGCGAAGCATGGTCGATCGCGTTCTTGAGCACGCCCGGGATCGAGCGGTTGTATTCGGGCGTGACGAACACGAGTCCTTGCGCGTTCGCGATCGCGCCCTTGAGCCGCTTGACCGGGGCGGACTGGTTCGCGTCATCGTCCTGGTCGTAGGGCGGCAAGTCGTCGATGCGCAGTTGTTCGAACGCGAATCCGCCCGGCGCGAGCCCGGCCAGCGCGTCGGCGAGCTTGCGGTTGATCGATTCGCGGCGAAGGCTGCCGACGATGACGGCGATGCGGAAGTTGGCCATGGCAGTGTGCCTCGGTTGCGTGGACGAACGCGCATCGCGCGTCCGCAAGCCGCCGGCGCCGCCGGCGGATCGGGAATCAGCCGGTCGGCTCGCGCCAGCGCCGGTACCTGCGCACCAGCGCATTGGTCGAACCGTCGTGCTGCAACGCGGGCTCCTCGCGCGCTGCGAGTTCCGCCGCGGTGCGTTTGGCCAGCACCTTGCCGAGCTCGACGCCCCACTGGTCGAACGCATCGATGCCCCAGATCGCGGCCTGGGTGAACACGCTGTGCTCGTAGAGCGCGACCAGTGCGCCGAGCGAATGCGGGGTCAGGCGCGGCGCGAGCAGGGTGCTGCTCGGACGGTCGCCTTCGAACACGCGGTGCGGCACCAGCGCATCCGGAACGCCGTCCGCGCGCACCGCCGCCGCATCGCGTCCGAACGCGAGCGCCTCGCCCTGCGCGAGCATGTTCGCGATCAACAGGTCGTGCTGCGCGGTGCCGTTCGCGTCGACGATCGGATTGAGCGACTGGCAGAAGCCGATGAAGTCGCACGAGACCAGGCGCGTGCCCTGGTGCAGCAACTGGTAGAACGAGTGTTGCCCGTTGGTTCCCGGCTCGCCCCACCAGACCGCACTGGTATCGAAGGCGACGCGGCGACCCTGCAAGTCGACCCGCTTGCCGTTGCTTTCCATCGCGAGCTGTTGCAGGTAGGCCGGAAATCGGTGCAGATACTGGTCGTACGGCAACACCGCGTGCGTCGCTGCGCCGAGGAAGTTGGCGTTCCAGATGCCGACCAGGCCGTGCAGCGCGGGCAGGTTGCGCGCGAGCGGCGTGTCGCGGAAATGCACGTCCATCGCGCGAAATCCGGCCAGCAGTTCCTCGAAGCGCGCGGGCCCGATCGCGAGCATCGTCGACAGGCCGATCGCGGAGCCCAGCGAATAGCGTCCGCCGACCCAGTCCCAGAAGCCGAACATGCTCGCGAGGTCGATGCCGAACTTCGCGACCTCGGCCGCATTCGTCGACACCGCGACGAAATGGCGCGCGATCGCGCGTTCGTCAGCAAGCGATGCGAGCAGCCATGCTCGCGCGGCATGCGCGTTCGCGAGCGTTTCCTGCGTCGTGAAGGTCTTGGAGCAGACGATGAACAGCGTCGCCGCCGGATCGAGCCCGCGCACCGCTTCGGTGAAATCGGTCGGATCGACGTTGGAGACGAAGCGGAAGTCGATGCCGCGCTCGGCGTAGTGACGCAGCGCCTGGTAGGCCATCACCGGCCCGAGGTCGGATCCGCCGATGCCGATCGACACCACGTGGCGGATGCGGTCGCCGCGATGGCCGAGCCATTCGCCTGCGCGCACGCGCCTGCAGAAATCCGACATGCGCTCGAGCACGTCGTGCACGTCGGCGACGACGTCGTGGCCATCGACTTCGATGCGCTCGCCGCGCGGTGCACGCAAGGCCACGTGCAGGGCCGGGCGCGCCTCGGTGGGGTTGACCCGATCGCCGCGGAACATGGCCTCGATCGAGGCGCGCAACCCGCGTGCATCGGCGAGCGCGAGCAACAGGCGCAGCGTGTCGGCGTCGATGAGCTGCCTGGAATGGTCGAACAGCCAGCCGGCCGCTTCGAGCGAGAACGTCGCCGCGCGCGCAGGGTCGCGCGCGAAACGCTCGCGCAGGCTCGTGCCAGCGGTGGCCTCACGGTGCCGCGCGAGCGCCTGCCATTCCGCCAGCGCGACCGGACCACCACGCGGCGCCATCGCGTCGTCGCCTGCCATTGCCGTTCGCCTCCCGCAGTCCGTAGCCGATCGATGCTCGCACCAGGCGGCTGAATGCGCGCAGTCAGTGCCCGCCACCGCCCTCGACCGCCTTCAACTCCGCGATCAGGCTGTTCGCGGCCTCCTTGCCGTCGGCGTAGAGCATGCGCGTGTTGTCCTGGTAGAACAGTGCGTTCTCGATGCCCGCGAACCCCGTGCCCTTGCCGCGCTTGATCACGATCACCTGGCGCGCGTCGACCACGTCGAGGATCGGCATGCCGAAGATCGGCGAGGACTTGTCGGTCTTCGCGGCCGGGTTCACCACGTCGTTCGCGCCGATCACGATCGCGACGTCGCAGGTCTTGAACTCCGGATTGATGTCGTCCATGTCGGCGATCAGGTCGTAGGGCACGCCCGCTTCCGCGAGCAGCACGTTCATGTGCCCGGGCATGCGGCCCGCGACCGGATGGATCGCGAACTTCACTTCCTTGCCGGCCTTGATCAGCGCCTGCGACAGTTCCCAGATCTTGTGCTGCGCCTGCGCCACCGCCATGCCGTAACCCGGCACGATGATGACCTTCTCGGACATGTACAGCAGCGAGGCCGCGTCGGCCGCTTCGATCGGTTTCTGCGATCCTGCGATCACCTCGCCGCTGCCACCGCCGCCGAAGTTCGAGAACAGCACGTTCGACAGCGGCCGGTTCATCGCCTTCGCCATCAGCTGGGTCAGGAACGTGCCCGCCGCGCCGACCACCATGCCCGCGACGATCAGTGCCTCGATTCCCATCGCGTAGCCCTCGAACGCGACCGCGAGGCCGGTCAGCGCGTTGTAGAGCGAGATCACGACCGGCATGTCGGCGCCGCCGATCGGCAGCGTCATCAACACGCCGAAGCTCAGCGCGAGCAGGAAGAACACCACCACGAGCGACGCGTCGAGCTTCCAGAACACGAGCGCGAGGCCGGCCAGCACCGCGGCCGCGAACACCGCGAAGTTGACGAACTGCTGGCCGCCGAACGTGAAGCGCTTGTCCATCCGTCCGTCGAGCTTGGCCCACGCGATGATCGAGCCGGTCATCGAGATGGCGCCGATCAGCGCACCGACGATCGCGAGCACGAGCGTCGACATCGCGGGCGTGGCGGCGCCGGGCTGGGTGAACTTGAGCAGTTCGCCGGCTCCGATCGCGGCGGCGGAACCACCGCCCATGCCGTTGAACAGCGCGACCATCTGCGGCATGTCGGTCATCGCGACGCGCTTGCCCCAGAGCCAGGTCGGCACGATGCCGAGCGCGAGTGCAGCGACGATCCAGCCGAGGTTGTGGCCCCGCGTGATCGCGAAGGTCGCGAGCGTCGCAATGACCATGCCGATGCCGGCCTGCACGATGCCCTTGCGCGCGGTGACCGGGGAAGACATGCGCTTGATGCCGAGGATGAACAGCGCCGCGGCGAGCAGGTAGCTCGCCTTGGCGACGTAGACGAGCAAGGTGTCGATGTCCATGGTCGGCTCAGTCCTTCTTCACGTGCTTGCTCGACTTGAACATCTCGAGCATGCGTTCGGTCACGACGTAGCCGCCGGCCGCATTGCCCGCGCCGAGCACGACCCCGACGAACCCGATCGCGATCGCGAGCGGGGACTCGGCATGCGCGAGCGCGATCATCGCGCCGACCAGCACGATGCCGTGCACGAAGTTCGAGCCCGACATCAGCGGCGTGTGCAGGATCACAGGCACGCGGCCGATGATCTCCTTGCCGGTGAACGCGGCGAGCATGAAGATGTAGAGCGCCAGGAATCCGTCGATCATGGGTCCACCTGCATATCGCCCCCGGATCGCGTCTTCCCGGCGCAAGCCGGGGTCCAGTGCCTTCGGGGGCGAATGACACCGGGTCCCGGCTTTCGCCGGGACGACGACTAGTTGTTTTCGACCATCTGCTTCGTCGGTTCATGCCGGATTTCACCGGCGTGGGTCAGGCAGGTCTTCGCGATCAACTCGTCGTCCCAGTCGAGCACCAGCGCGCCGTCCTTGAGGGACAGCTCGAGGAAGTTGTAGAGGTTGCGCGCATACATCTCGCTCGCGTGCACCGGAGCGCTCGCGGGGAGGTTTTCGGTGCCGACCACGCTGACGCCGTTGGCGCCGACGATGGTGCGACCGGGTTCGGAGGACTCGACGTTGCCGCCGGTTTCGGCCGCGATGTCGACGATCACCGCGCCTGCCTTCATGCCGGCGAGCATGTCTGCCGAAATGATGCGCGGCGCCTTGCGCCCGGGCACCGCGGCCGTGGTGACGACCACGTCGAAGCTCTTGAGCTGCTCGGCCAGCGCGCGCTGCTGCCGTGCGCGTTCCTCCGCGGTGAGCTCGCGCGCGTAGCCGCCGCTGCCGGCCGCACTGACGCCGAGATCGAGGAACTTCGCGCCGAGCGACTCGATCTGTTCCTTCGTCTCCGGTCGAACGTCGAATCCTTCGACCTGCGCGCCGAGCCGGCGCGCGGTCGCGATCGCCTGCAATCCCGCGACGCCCGCACCGACGACGAGCACGCGGCTCGGCCGGATCGTGCCGGCCGCCGTGGTCAGCATCGGGAAGAACTTCGGTGCGGCCTGGGCAGCCAGCAATACCGCCTTGTAGCCGGCGACAGCAGCTTGCGAAGACAGCACGTCCATCGCCTGCGCGCGCGTCGTGCGCGGCAACAGCTCCATCGCGAACGCGGTGATGCGGCGATCGCGCAGTGCGCGCGTGCGTTCAGGCGAGAGGTGCGGCTGCAGGTGCCCGATCACGACCGCGCCTTCCCTCAGCGCGGCGATTTCCTCGAGCCCCGGCGGCTGCACCTTGAGCAGCACGTCCGCGGCCGACAGCGCCGAACGCGCGTCGGCGAGCACTTCGCATCCGGCGTAGGCTGCATCGGCGAAGAACGCGGATTCTCCGGCGCCCTGCGCGAGCACCACGGTCGCGCCGCGCGCCTTGAGCTTCTTCGCGACCTCGGGAGTCAGCGCGACGCGGCGTTCCCCTGCAACGCTCTCGCGCACCGCGGCTACGGTCGTCGCCATGCCAGCCCCTCGCTCCGGTCGGAACCCCGATGCTAGCTCAGGTGCGGCGATGCTGGCGAGCGCATCGCGTGCCGCACTCGCGCAGGAAGGCTATGCTTGCGCGCTACCTGCAACCGTGCCCGCTCATGGAACCGATCGACCTCGACCTGCGCCTGTCCGTACCCGCGCTCCAGCTCGGCGAGCCCGGGCCCGACGCCGCGCAACTCGAACGGCTGCTGCGCAGCGCCGTGCGCGTCCCCGATCACGGCAAGCTGGTGCCATGGCGGATGCTGCTCGTGCGTGGTGATGCACGTGCGCGCCTCGGCGAAGCACTCGCCCAGATCCACCGGCGCAATGACCCCCAGGTCGCGCCCGCGAAGATCGAGAAGAACCGCGAACGTTTCCGGCACGCGCCGCTGGTCGTGGTGGTGGTCGCGCGCGTCGAGGACGACCATCCGAAGATCCCGGCGCAGGAGCAGCTCCTGTCGGCCGGCTGCGTCGCCTTCAACCTGCTGCTCGGTGCGCAGGCGCTCGGCTTCCGCGCGCAATGGCTGACCGGCTGGGCCGCCTATGATCGCGACGTCGCCGACCTGCTCGGGCTCGCGTCGAACGAACGCATCATCGGCTTCGTGCACGTCGGCAGCGCGCGCGAAGGGGTACCCGAGCGCGTTCGACCCGAGCTCGCCGACGTGGTCTGCGACTGGCGATGAGCGTCGCCCATCTCGTCGACGGCAGCCTGTATGTCTGCCGCGCCTGGTTCTCGCAGGCACCCGACGTCACCGACGCGGACGGCGCACCCGCGCATGCGG